>CAYGJW010000092.1:0-6561 GCA_964350415.1 uncultured Alphaproteobacteria bacterium | reverse complement strand
GCCCATGAACCCGTTATAATCGAAGACACCCTATTGTTACACAAGATAAAGTGCAATATGAAAAAAAATCTCCAAATCGCTGGCATCATTTTTATTATTGCCCTCCTCTGGATCCTCTCTGGCATCTTTAAATCCGGCGAAGAACCAACAGCGGAATTAATATCTAAAGAAGAACAGCTTCCCCAAGTTCGTATCAAAGAATTAACGGCTCAACTACGTGAGAAACCTCTTATTTTACGCGGCCGCACCGAAGCGCATAAGCTTGTGACACTTCGTCCGCGTATCACCGCAATTGTCGAAGAAATTGTTGCAGATAAAGGAAGCTCTGTTAAAGCTGGCGACATCATTCTTAGACTTTCTGAAGACACACGCCGCAAAGAACTAAAAAAAGCAGAAGCTGACGTCGTTCAAAAACGCATTGAATACAAAGCAGCGCAACAACTTTTCAAAAAAGGTTATAGCTCAGAGACACAACAAGCGCTTGCTGAAGCAGAATTAAACAAGTCCCTTTCGGGCCTTGAAGAAGCTAAACTTAATCTCAGCTATACAGAACTGTCCGCGCCTTTCGACGGCATCATTGACAACCGCCATGTTAACCTTGGCGATCAGATATCACCTTCAACTGCCGTCATGGAAATGGTTGCTATTGATCCAATGCTCGTCAAAACCGATGTTTCTGAACGTGACATTCACCAGCTGCAAAGGAACCAAACCGCTCATATTAAAGTTCTCGACTTACCAGAAAGACAAGGGAAGATCCGCTTTATTTCATCGATTGCCAATGCTCAGACAAGAGCGTTCCCCGTTGAAATAGAAGTAAATAATTCGGATAAAATTTTTAAATCAGGTGTTACAGCAGAAGTCCGTATTGTCATAAATAAAAAAACATCACATAAAATCAGCCCGGCCCTGCTTTCTCTTTCAGCCGACGGCACCGTTGGCGTTAAAATTCTTACCGATGATAATCGTGTCGAATTCATACCTGTGACCATTCTTGATCAAGAAAGCGATGGCATATGGCTTGAAGGGCTTCCTCATAACATCCGCCTCATTACCGTCGGTCAATCTTTTGTCACCCATGGAGAAAAGGTCCAGCCTATTAACGAGAGCAAGGAAGCAGCATGACACTTATTGATGCGGCTTACGAACGATCGCGAACGACACTTTCAATTCTTTTTCTTATCCTGATTGCAGGGGTTTATTCCTATATTAATATCCCCAAGGAATCGAACCCCGACATTGATATCCCTATTATTTATGTATCCTTGCACCATGAAGGCATCCAGCCTGAAGATGCTGAGCGCCTCCTCCTAAGACCTCTTGAAAAACACCTCAAGTCGATCGAAGGCATCAAAGAAATGAAATCCTTTGGCTTTCAAAACGGCGGCAATATTATGCTTGAATTTGATGCTGGGTTTGATGCAAAGAAAGCACTTGATGATGTTCGGGAAAAAGTAGATACCGGCAAAAAAGATCTTCCAGAAGAAACCGATGAACCTAATGTTCAAGAGGTTAATTTCAGCCTATTCCCCGTTATTGTGATTACACTGTCAGGCGACCTACCTGAACGGACGCTTGCTGGCCATGCCGAACAATTACGAGACGCACTAGAAGAGCACCCAAATGTGTTAGAGGCCCGGTTAACAGGCAAACGAGAAGATCTTGTCGAAATCATTATCGACCCTCTTTTACTCGAAAGCTATAGCTTGAATGCGGATTCTGTTCTAAGCATTGTTTCCAGGAATAATAAGCTTGTTGCTGCTGGCGCCATGGATACAGGGAAAGGTCGCTTTAACATCAAAGTCCCAGGACTTTTCGAATCGGTCAGAGATATCCTTGAAACACCCCTTAAAGTTGATGGGGATACAACCATCCTGTTTAAAGACGTTGCAACCATCAAGCGTACTTACAAAGATGCCACAAAGTTTGCCAGCTTAAATGGCGCACCTGCAATTGGCCTAGAGGTCAGCAAGCGGACAGGAAAGAACGTCATTGAAACAATTGAAACCATAAAGAAAATAACCAAAGAACAAAGCACGGATTGGCCTAAAAACTTAAAAATAGACTTCTCTCAAGATAATTCTGATCAGATCAAAATCATGCTTGATGATCTGCAAAATAACATTATCAGTGCTGTGCTCCTGGTGATGATTGTTGTTATTGCTGCATTGGGCATCAAATCAGCGGGGCTTGTGGGGCTTGCAATTCCAGGCTCATTCTTACTTGGCATTATGTCTTTGTGGATGGCAGGCTTCACCGTTAATACGGTCGTACTCTTCAGCCTGATTATGGCGGTTGGTATGCTTGTCGATGGCGCCATTGTTGTCTCAGAATATGCAGAACGTAAAACCCATGAAGGAATGGAGCCCTCTGTCGCCTACCGTCTGGCTGCAACACGCATGGCATGGCCGATCATTGCCTCAACAGCAACGACACTTGCGGCTTTTCTGCCTCTGCTTTTTTGGCCAGGACTTGTCGGCGAGTTCATGAAGTTTTTGCCCCTCACCCTGATTGCAACCTTGTCAGCCTCCTTATTGATGGCCTTGGTTTTCATCCCAACCGTTGGCTCTCATCTTGTTCGTAAAGTCAGTGAAGACGAACAAATTCACGACGGGCTCTCTTCCAACGATGTCTTTGATCCCAGTCAAGTAACCGGCTTTACTCAGTGGTATGTTAAAGTGCTCGACATGGCGCTCAGACGCCCTATCACTATTATGCTTGGAGCTTTTGCAACTCTTATTGGTATCGTCATTCTGTTTGCAAATTTCAATCATGGGATTGAATTTTTCCCAAATATTGAACCAGATCAAGCAGCCATTCAAATTTTTGCACGAGGCAACCTGTCTGCAGAGGAAGAACACAAGTTGGTCAAGGACGTTGAGAAGCAAATCCTACCGCTTAAATATTTCAAATCCATTTATACGACCTCTGGCGGCGGCGCTTCTTCAGGTGAGTTTGGCGAAGATACTGCGGAGGATCTTATTGGCAGTATTCTGCTTGAATTTAAAGACTGGCAGAAACGTCCAAAAGCCAACCAGATCGGTGAGGAAATTCTTGAACGCACAAAGCATTTAGTCGGTATTAAGCTTGAATTTCAAAAAGAAAAATCAGGTCCACCAACAGGCAAAGACGTTCAAGTTCAGATGAAATCTATTTTTCCAGCTAAGCTCAATGCGAGTGCTCAGAAAGTATGGGATCATATTCAATCGATGGAAGGGCTCCGTAATGTTGAAAGTGACCTACCCATTCCAGGCATCGAATGGAAGGTGGAAGTTGACAGGGCCCAGGCCGCTAAGTTTGGCCTGGATCTTTCTGCCGTCGGGCAATACGTAAGATTGGTAACAAATGGCCTTAAGGTCAGCGAGTACAGGCCTGATGACAGCACCGACGAGGTGGAGATTCGTGTTCGTTACCCTAAAAAATACCGTACTCTTGAGGAACTTAAAAATATTCGCATTCAAACAAATGCAGGCCTTGTTCCCATCAGCAACTTTACAAAACTTGTCCCTGTACCCAAAGTTGGCCGCATCAAACGGGTTGACAGCAAGCGTGCGATGACCATTAAGGCCGATGTCAAAGAAGGTGTTCTGGCTGATACCAAAGTCAAAGAAATAGGCGCCTGGATTAAACAGCAAACCTGGGACCCTAGTATTAAATTTGAATTTAAAGGCGAAGATGAAGAGCAAAAAAAATCAGGGGCTTTCCTTGCCCGGGCATTCCTGGTTGCGCTGTTTATTATGGCCACAATTCTGGTCACTCAATTTAACAGCTTTTACAGTGCCTTTCTTATCCTTACAGCGGTCATTATGTCCACAATTGGTGTGATGATTGGTCTTTTAATTACCGGCCTACCTTTTGGTATTGTTATGAACGGGATTGGGATTGTCGCCCTTGCCGGCATTGTTGTGAATAACAATATTATTTTAATTGATACCTTCGACCGCCTGAAGCACAGCGATGCCTCCACCAAGCTTGCATTACTACACACAGGGGCTCAACGCTTGCGGCCTGTCCTTCTTACAACAGTCACCACGATTCTGGGCCTTATTCCCATGGTGATTGCCCTTAACATCGATTTTGTAACGCGCGAGGTCACCATCGGCGCACCATCGACACAGTGGTGGCAACAGCTGGCTACATCGATTGCATTTGGGCTTGGGTTTTCAACAATCCTAACACTGATCGTCACCCCCGCCGCCCTGATGGCCAAACAACGCTTTATCGGTATATTCAGGATTCTTCCTTGGACGAAAAAAGCAGCTGATGTGCCTGAATAATCCGTATAAGCCCGGTGATCAAGCACATTAACCCAAACACCACTTAGAAAATTTATAACTTAGTATTAGCCATAGCTACAGCGCTTGCACCTTCCTAATGCCCCAGACCAGGCCTCATTAACAACAATATTAACTACGTACTAGCAACATTATGTTAATAAAAACAATATTATTGACAGAACACAAAAACAATGTCATGCTGTTATTTTATCTCTTATAAAAAACAATTTCCTTCTCGAAAATATCTTATAGTTTTCATAAGGAATTGAGATAAGAATGAACACTCAAAATTCTTATTATTTTTGGAATCTTAATAGATTATTAAGATATTTATTGGATGATATAAGAGTAAAAACCATTAAAACGATAATGTAAGGAAAAATTGAAATGAAAAAACTACTTATACTTGCACTCATTGGACTTGGGCTAAGCACACAAGCCATCAAAGCAGAAGTCCCAGACCTATCCGACTGGGTCCCAGCCAACATAACACTTCCGGAAGCAGATCGCGACCTGGGCCGTGCTGCAAAGGTTATCCTATGGGCGAAAAGAGGCACTAAGTTTAGAGCAGTATCAAGAGGGGCGTTCTACCATATCCAGTTTGAAAGAAAGCGCAAAAGGACAACATTTGATAAAATTACAGCTGGAATTAAAGGCCTCAATGCCACAATCGAAGCCTTACGCAACGGCACCATTGAACTTTGGCGTGAAGGCAGCTTTCACTATGTACTTTTCGAGAATAATAGCGGTGAGTTCGCAGAATTTAGAATTCTCACAAAAGAGCAGATAGAGGAAATAGATAAAGAAAAAGAAAGAGTGAACAATAGATTCAAGACTAGCATTATTAGATTTTCGAAACGAGCTGATTTTAGCGAAGCAATGGAAACACATCCCGATCAAGGTTGGGCTGATCAAGCAATAAGGTTCATTGTAGAATATCAAAGAAATAACATAGATTATAATATTATAGCAAGAAATGCTTATGCAGCATACCTGAGCCGTGACGTACAAACACCTGAAATTGTAGAATTGATCAATTCTTTGGACGGTTAATACATCTCTAAAAACATTAAAGTGTTTAAAAAGAGCCTGAAGCAGTGATGTTTCAGGCTCTTTTTATAAGGTCATAAACCAAACAAAACCTAAAACATGCCTAGACTGTTTAGCAATATGTTAAGTCGCTCTAAACAAACTAGCGCTACAACGTACTTAACGTACGCCCGAGCTGTTTAACAACGAAATCTCTCAAGTAAACATAAAACAAGAAGGATTCAGTTAGTGGTTACACAAGAAATAAGCAACGACGTGTATTGAAAAATACACAAGGCGCGCAATGACGATGTGTAAACGCTGAATCAAAATACTTGATTAGAAAATAGGAAATTTCGGAATGAGTTCTAGGCAAACAGCATCTCGAGGAATTCAATAGAACGGACGACTGCAGTAATTGGTTTATCCGTGATGAGTTTTAGGCAAAGCGTCGGCCTCGTCCCGCAGCTTCACCCAAGTACGTGAGGACACGAGGCTAGCTTTAACGACAAAATCGCTCAAATAAACCAAGAACAAACGGATTCAGTTAAACTGCAATAAAATGAGTCATTTTGTTTTGTTTCTAGGCAAGGTTCCGTAAAGCGAACTACACGTTCGCTAAGGAAACTTAACAACGAAATCTCTCAAGTAAACATAAAACAAGAAGGATTCAGTTAGTGGTTACACAAGGAATAAGCAACGACGTGTATTAAAAATACACGAGGCGCGCAATGACGATGTGTAAACGCTGAATCAATCCTTCTTATTTGTCGAGCTGGGCGCGGAGAAGAGTGTTTACTACTTCAGGATTCGCCTTCCCTTGCGTCTTCTTCATCACTTGTCCAACGAAGAAACCAAATAATCTGTCTTTACCTGAACGATATTCTTCAACTTTATCCGCATTTGCTGTTAGAATTTCTTGAATAAAGCCTTCGATTTCATCGGTATTACTGATTTGCTTGAGGCCTTTTTTCTCAACAATTTCTGCAGCCGGTGCACCGGATTCAAACATCTCTGCAAAGACATCCTTAGCCATACGGCCTGAAAGCGTACCATCTGAAATCAACTTCAAAAGCTCTACAAGAGCCGCTTCTGAAATTGCGCTATCGGCAAAAGACTGCCCGGCCTTATTTAAAGCGCCCGAAAGCTCGCCCAAAACCCAGTTCACCACAAGCTTCGAATCGTCCACTTGTTTTGCAACCGTTTCGAAATACTCGGCTTTGGTTTTTTCGCTAACTAGAACGCCGGCCTCGTA
>CAYGJW010000091.1:0-6615 GCA_964350415.1 uncultured Alphaproteobacteria bacterium | reverse complement strand
ACTATCAATCATCCATAAAAACCCAATTAAAGACAAAGGAATTACTATCAACAGAAGCTAAATTACCCTTTACTGCATTAATGATTTCTTGGCGTTTATATCCCGCATCATCACCTGTCTCGCGATACAGAAGCGTATAGTGCGGTGTGAAATTATCCGGATGCGTATCAGAACTCAGCTTATAGCGCTTGCCAGACTCTGGTTTATACTCTTTTAATAGCTGTTTTATTTTCAAGTTAAGCAACTCAAATGGCTCGGGGTTTTCTGGAAAAACAACATTTCTCCTCCTCCATACGCTGTAGCATTTCTTCTAACAGGCTCGAGCTTACTTCTATTTGAGGGCTTTGCATAAAAGTGAGCACAACAATCAAAATGCAAAGGATTCTATAAAAGTATCCGTTCATTTTCCCGCCTTCGAATCAAAGGTCTAAGACCTACATACGGACGACAAAACGGTGGACTTGGCGGCCACGTTGGTAGCTGATTTGCCAAACACGGACATCGCGGTCTAATAACTTAACAATATTCTCGACCGGGGTGCCGCCATGCATTTTTGCGGGTTCTTCATCATTGATCGTTAGAATAATGTCCCCGCGCCGCAAACCTAAACGGTACGCGCGGCTGCCTTCTGCTACGCTTAAAACAACCACCCCCTTGCCTTCATGCTCGATATTCAGCAAATGCGCGGTATAGGGCGACATATTGCCAATTTCTGCACCGGTTAAGGGATGATAGCCGCTTTCTAAAACACGCTTTTGCACAGGGGTCGTCAGCTTTGGCGCCTCAAGGTTCACGGGCAACTGCAAACGCTCACCACGGCGATTAACATCAAACATCAGTTTGGATCCCACAGGCTTGCGTTCAACCCGCGCCTCTAAGATTGCTTCTTCGTATACAGGGACACCATCAATGGCTAGGACAACATCTTCCGGCTTTAGATCTGATTTCTGGGCAGATCCCCCTTGGGTCACACTATTAATCAGCACCCCGCCAACGGTCTTTAAGCCCATGGCCTTTGCCAGTTCTGCAGTAACCGTTTGACCTTTAAGGCCTGACCATGCCCAGACGGGTTCCTTGCCGCGCTTGACGGCATCCACAACGACCTTCACCAGGTCAATGGGGATGGCAAAGCCGACCCCATGTGATCCGCCTGATTGCGAATAGATCGCCGTACTCATACCAATCAGTTTTCCTTGAATATCAAACAGGCCGCCACCAGAATTTCCCCGGTTAATCGAGGCATCCGTTTGGATAAACACCTTATCCAGCGCTTGCCGCTCTACCGCCGACACAATACCGCTGGTTGTTGTTAGGCCAAGCCCAAATGGATTGCCTTGCGCCAGAACCAAGTCCCCGACTTCCAGCTTGGCACTGCTACCAAGTTTCGCATAAGGGAACGCGCCATTTTTTTCCCGAAGCTGCAAAACTGCGATATCACGTTTAGGGTCCGAGAACTTAACATCGGCCCGATACTCACGGCGATCATTCAGCACCACGGTGATTTCATCACTGCCTCGGATTACATGATTATTTGTGATCACCAGGCCGGTTGGATCAACAATAACGCCAGACCCCAATGAGCGCTCGATCCGTTCCCGCGGCATGCCGGAATACCCTTCGCCAAAGAAAAATGAAAATAACGGATCTTCGGATACACCGCCAGAATGGACAACTTTGCTTGCATACACATTTACAATGGTTTTAGAGGTCTCCCTGACAATAGGTGAATAGGACAGCTTTACCTGCGCAATAGACGTCGGAATTTGTGATTCGGCATAGGACACCGAGCTCATACTCAAAACGCTGGCAAAAATGCAACCAAAAACACCGAAATTCACCTTAAACATCTCTAAAATAACCTCTATAACTTTCATTATTTAAGTCACAATAATAGCACGCCATTTACGAAAGAAAACCACAAAAGACGATGTTTTTGCTTCAGCACAAACCACCACACTGGACACAAATACAGACCCAACATACAAGCTTAAAAAAACATCTGGTTACATTATAGCCGAACAGTTTTTTCTTTCCATTTTCCCATAAAAAAGCCCCCCGAAGGAGGCCTTTTAGGTCACATAAAGCTCTCTAGAACTTATTTGCTAAACGCAACATACATATAACGTGTGCCATACTTTGCAGGACCTGTAACTGCAATCATTACATAACCTTTAGCAAGCTCATCTTCTTCATCAGCATCATCACCACCATCTGTGCGGAAACACGCAGGTCTTACAGTTGTGATTTTGAATTTAGCTTTATTTGCTTCTGTAATATGATCAGTTAAGTTTCTCCAACCGTTTTTAACATACTCAGCTTTTGATTCTTCAAGACCAATATGATTAAGGGCTGCAATATCAGACCAAGATTCCGCTCTATCATCAAGTGCTTCTAGCATATTACCGGCAACTATCTTCCAGTCACCAGCAGCAGCTTCTGCACCGGTTGCCAAGGCATGCACATCAATCTCAGCACAATCCTCAGCAGTGAATGGCGTGTCCGTTGCTTTCACACAAAACGGCATTGCGAACAATGCAAGAACTACAAGGCTCATCTTAATTTTATTCATCGTTTCCTCCTTCGAAACATTTTTTTAAGTTGCTTAAAGAAACCTTAGCCCTCCTTCTTATAAGGGTCAACTAAAACAATATTAAAAAAAAGAAAGGGATGCTTTGTTAAAAAATAAACACTAAAACATATGCTTATTTGATATATCAGAAAATCTGTGAATCTGTTTTTAAAAACAGAAAAAATAGTTAAGTTCAATCAACAACTTCACAAAAAAATCACTTAACAGACCAAGTCATCAGGCTCCACCACCGGGTCGCTGAAAAACCTGAAGATGGGTAGGTTTTTGGAATATCAAATCGGTCCTTATAGGCCAATAAATCATATTTTGGCCTTGGAAGTGGGATCACATAAAATCCTTGCTGCAGGGCGTAATCGAGCCCGCGCACAAGTCGATAGTATTTGCTCTCGTCTCGCTCTTTAGACAGATCCTGGATAAGACAGTCGATCCTGTTATCCTTGATCCCTGCGTAGTTTCGACTCCCCGATTGGATTGCAGCTTTTGATCCCCAGTAATTGCATTGCTCTTGCCCTGGGATTCGAGTTTGCTGCCAGTTTGCGATGACCATATCATAATCGTAGGACTGCACCCGATGTTCATAAAGGCTGGGGTCTACCTGACGAATTTTCACTTGAATCCCCAAGCGTTGAAGATTCTGGGCCAGCGCTGCGGCTAAACGTTTGTAGCCTTGCAGTGCAATTAGGATTTCAAAAACAAAGGGCTCGCCTGTTTTTTCATTCACTAGCTTTGTATCCTGGACGATCCAGCCAGCTTTCTTTAATTGTTCCTTGGAAACGCTTTGCTCGTCACGGGACCAGCTGTGCGATAGTGTCTTAGCGCTTGCCCCCTCATCGCCTGGGTTAAAGCCATAAGCCTTAAGCAAGCTGATATCTTCTAAAGATTGCGTCTTTTGCGTGCTTAGATTTTCCGCGGCAAAAAAACTATGCTCTAACGTGTGCCCCCCATGAAAATAGTTCCGGGACAACCATTCATGGTCAAAAGCATTGGCGATCGCTTGTCTAACCCGTACGTCACGGAATAAAGATCGCCGCGTGTTAAAAACAAAACCATGCATACCCACCGTATGGCGCGCAGGTATCGTGGTCTGTTTTACACTGCCTTGTTTAAGTGCGGGGAAATTATATTGGCGCTTCCAGCGTGCGGGGTCTTTTTCCTCCCACAAGTCGTAGCCACCAGCTTTAAACAACTCAAAAGCCGCCATATCATCACGGTAATAATCAAAAACAATCTCATCAAAAAGATATTGCCCTTTCGCAAAAATCAGATGCTTACCCCAATAATTTTTATCGCGCATATAACGAATACGGCGACCAGGCGTAACCTCTGACACCGTATATGGACCACTTCCCAAAGGCGGTGTTAGCGTCGGCTTATCGAAGGGAATCGCAGCATAATACTGCTTGGAAAAAACCGGCATATAGGCAATAAGCATCGGCAAGTCCCGGTCATCACGGTCCTGCTTACCTATATAAAAAACCACCCTATGGTTGCCGGTTTTCTCAACTTTCTCAACTTTTGAAAAAAATGCACGCATGTGCGGCCGCCCTGAGGTTTTATGCTTTTCGAACGAAAACACAACATCATCCGCAGTAATTGGGCTTCGGTCATGGAAGCGTGCTGCGGGCCTTAAATTAACAGCAAGCCATGATTTATCTTTTGCAATATCCATGCTTTCTGCAATCCGCCCATACAGCGAGAACACCTCATCAGCAGAACGATCAAATAAACGCTCAAACACAAAAATCTGCTGCCCCTCTGGCGCAAGTCCCCTGACAATGAATGGGTTCAAACTCTCAAAGGTTCCGTGCACACCCACACGCACTGTTCCGCCGTATTTTGCATTTGGTAGCACATAAGGAAAAACACCTTTTTCAGGATCATGCTTAGGCTGCCCAAACATCGAAATTGCTTTATGGCGCGTGTATTCTAAGGCCGTCGTTTCAGCAGGCGTCTCTAAGCCCATGCAAGGCATGCTCAGCATTAGCAATAAAAGAAACAACCGTACCATCAGCGCCCTGTGCTCCATCCTGCAAGCAAACACCACCATGGGAACAGGCTAAATCCTGAAACAGGGATGGTCTTTGGGAAGGCGACCGTATCTTTATAAGCAAGAAGCTCTTTATTGATATGATAAAAAGGCACAACGTAATGACCGTCTAAAAGCACCCTGTCCAACGCACGAATCGATGCAAAATATTCTTTCTCCTCCTTTGTTGTAACCATTTTTTTGATCATTGCATCAACAACAGGGTCCTTAATCCCCGCATAATTTCGGCTGCCTGTTTGATCTGCAGCTCGCGATCCCCAATTATTCATTTGTTCACGACCTGGGGCTAAGGATTGAGGCCAGCGATGGATAATCGTATCGTAGTTAAAATGCGTCAGTCTGTTTTCATAATGACTTGAGTCCACGGTCCGTACGGTAACACGCACCCCTAGACGCTCTAGATTCTTCGCATAGGTAAGAGCTAACCGCTCATAATGGGGATCTGAAAGCAGCACCTCAAAAGCCAGATGTGCGCCTGTATCTTTATGAATCAAACGATTCTCTCGGATCCGCCATCCTGCTGATTTCAAAAGATCAAGTGCAGCACGCATATCCCCGCGCTCGCTACCTGGCGGCGGCGTATACGGTTCTTCAAATAAGTTTTTACGAAGATGGTTGCAGTGGTTTAAAAGCAAGGCTCTCTCAATGCCCTTGGGAACACCTGTTGAAGCAAGATGTGAGTTCGCAAAATAACTCCGTGTTCTCACATATTCGCCATTATAATAAACTTTATTAAGCCACTCAAAATCAAAACCAGAGAAAAGTGCCTGCCGTACACGCCTGTCTTTAAACAGAGGATTGCGCGTATTAAAGACTAAACCGAACATACCCATTGGTCTTTTCAAGGGCACTTCTACCTTTTTAATGCGGCCTCTCTCAACAAGCGGAAAATCGTAATGCTTCATCCAGCGGATGATATTATCCTCAATCCTTAAGTCATCGTTCCCGGCCCTGAAAGCTTCGAAGGCAACCGTATCATCTCTGGTATATTCAATACGAATTTCATCAAAATTATTTTGCCCCACATTAACGGGAAGGTCCCTTCCCCAGTAATCAGGCAGCCTTTTATAAATGACATGTTTCCCGGACACCGCGTGCGATACTTTATAGGGACCACTTCCCATGGGGGCTTCCAAGGTGGTTTTCCCTGGATCCTTGCCTTCAAAAAAGGTTTTTGAAAAAATCGGCATAAAACCAATTAACAAAGGAAACTGTCGGTCTACATGCGCCGGAAAACTAAACTTAATTTGTCTTGGGCCCAAGATCTCAGCTTTTTGAATTTCTCGATAATAAGTGCGTGTTCTAAAAGGGCCCTGATCACGGAAGGCCTTAAAACTAAACAGAACATCTTCCGCCAAAATGGGCGATCCATCATGAAATTTAGCCTTAGGGTTCAAATTAAAGGTGATCCAGCTTCGGTCTGGAGCAACAACAAACGATTCGGCAATACGCGCGTACAACGAAAAGGGTTCATCCAATGAACGCATTAGTAATGTATCTTGCATCAGAAACAAACACTGGGCAGGAACACCTTTCGCAGCAAGCTGGTTCATTGAATTAAAGGTGCCTCTGATTGCAACCTTAATCACCCCACCTTTGGGTGCATCTGCATTTACATACTTAAATGATTTGAAGTCTTGTGCATATTTTGCCTGACCAAATAGCGCAATGCCTGTGACGGGTTTTGGAATCGTTTCAATATGTTGAGCCGGCTCAGGAGCGACTAAGCTTTCTAGGTTTACAGAATCTGCATTTACGAGCAAAGGAACTAGCCCAAGCAAGCAGCATATTATTTTCTTAAAATGAAAACGGATATTTATCATATTAGACTAACCAAGGTCCGCTTAGCAGACGTCCAGTCCTTTTGATATGCACATGTTAATGCGCTTTTAAAAGAATTACGATGAAATAAATGGTCGGAGTGGAGGGATTCGAACCCCCGACATCCTGCTCCCAAAGCAGGCGCGCTACCAGACTG
>CAYGJW010000090.1:0-6634 GCA_964350415.1 uncultured Alphaproteobacteria bacterium | reverse complement strand
TGAGGATTTGGCTGTTTTCCCCAGGGTTTTGAAGAGCGTAAACACACAAGGGGGATGGCGTGTGTGCGTGATCACCTTTTGTACAAGAGAGTATGTGATTCATTGTTTCTTGTGTTAGAGGGTTTTTCTTTCTTGATGTAAAATCAATTAAGCGGCTTGTGTATATATCTTTATTTTGATCAAATGATGTATTGTTTCTATGAAAAGCAAGCTCTGCCATAATGTTTAATGCCCAAGGTTTTGCAATCTTAGGTAAGTAAAGTTCAAAACCATAATTTTCATCATCAATATGAGACAAGATTTGTCCTAAAATAATGATGAGTAGATCCAGATGTTTAAGGTTTTTAATTTCATTTTTATTTTCGATCAAAAATGTATAGAGCTGTGTTAAGAAATTTTCATACAGCACGTCCTGTTCAGTATACAAGAGTGTACCTTGAAGAATTTCATATCCCTCTTTATTAGAAGATTGTTTATCAAATGCCTTTAGGATACTGAATCCTAAATTAAGGAGTTTTTGAATTGTGGCAGGACTAATTTCCTTGAGCTCTACGTGAAGTAATTTTAGATCTGATTCATCTTTTTTGATATCAAAAATGGTTTTAATCTCCGAGAAAAAAATGTCAATTTTTTCAAAGTTACTTTCAGTTAATACTTTCTGAGTTTTAGCTTCTTGAGCCAATATATTTCTTGTCGGGTTAGGATTCTCTCCCCTTTTTCCTGTATGTCCAGCCTCAAGTTGCATGGTTAAAGCAGCGACACAAGCAAATGTGTAGTTTATAAATTTCATTTTGTTTTATCCTTTGATCATAAGGGGCAGTGTTGGTGTTATTTATACTAATACTGACCCTTGTAAGGGGCGAGGTCAAGTCGTATTTTAGAATATGAGCATTCAGTTATTGGTGAAGCGTTTTGCTCTTTCCTATGAAGTTTATTATAGCCTTATCATTTTTTGTATCCCTTTACTCAGATACATTGCAATCCCACTTAAGCGTATTTTAAAATTGATTAATTTTATTTCAGGCTCGTGTGTCTGATGATTTAGAAGACAGCGTTATGTCGAAATTCTTATTTGTTTAAGTGGAGTACAAAGACATTTTAAAATTGCTCAGTCTTCGATCAAGCTAAACGGCTTGCTGATCAATAAGGGTGGATTTTTTCATTATGCACTTTTTTTCTTTTTGTCGTAAAGACCTGGAATATTATCAAAATGCATTTTTTCTTGGAGAAGGCGGGTTGCTTGATCCTCGTACATCGGTCTTGAGAAATAATATCCTTGGATATAATCACAACCAATTTGGCAAAGAAGCTTCAGCTCTTCAACCGTTTCGACGCCTTCTGCAACAACTTCTAGGCCAAGGTCATGAGCTAAGTCGTTGATTCCCCGAACCAGTCTGTAATGTTTATCGCTTGTTGTCATTTGGCAGACAAAGGCACGGTCAATCTTAAGAACATCAAATGGAAATTGGTAAAGGTAGCTAAACGAAGAGTAGCCTGTGCCAAAATCATCAATGCAGAGTTTTACCCCAAGGTCTTTGATCTCGTTAAGGATCTTTGAGGCGTTATCAGGATTCTGCATGATGACGCTTTCTGTAATTTCGAGTTTAATTTTATCTTTTGGTAAATCAATGTTTTTAATGGTTTGAATTAAATCCCTTGCTTGATCAAGATCAGCGATTTGTTTAGCGGATATATTGATTGCCATTGAAATATTTTTTGTTTCTTCCGACATATCATGCCAGGTTTTAAGCTGTGAACAGGCAGTGTTCAGAATATAGTCGCCAATAGGTATAATTTGTCCTGTATCTTCTGCTATGGATATAAAGAGATCCTGAGGGACAAGTCCACGTTCACTATGTCGCCAGCGAGCGAGGGCCTCAAAAGAAGAAATGGCTCCATCAGAAAGACGAACAAGTGGCTGATAGGCAACAAAGATCTCATCTTTCTCTAAGGCTTTGCGTAAATCGGTCCCAACTTGAAGTTCTGTCATGACTTTTGAGTGCAAGGTATCATCATAAACTTCAGCGCGTGCGCGCCCCATGTCTTTGGCCCGATACATAGCAAGATCAGCATTACGTAACAGGCTATCAGGCTCCTGATCGGGGCTTACAAGCATGGAGATCCCAATACTTGCTGAGACATAGATCTCACGATTATCAACGTGGAATGCTTTTTGGAAGAGAGTACTTAGCCTGGCTGCTGCGTTTTCAGCATCTTTTTCGCTCGATATATTTGTGAGTAATACGGTGAATTCATCGCCGCCAAGGCGGGCAACGTAATCACCAGGTCTTGTGGACTTTTCTAGACGTTTTGATACCGCCATTAGCAGTTCATCACCAATAGAGTGGCCTAGACTATCGTTAATAACCTTAAAGCGATCGAGATCTAAGAATAGTACGGCACAATATTTCTGATTCTTTGCATCAATGTTCGCCGTTGCTTTTTGCAAATGACTTAGGAATAAAGTTCGGTTTGGAAGCCCTGTTAAAGCATCATGATAAGCAGAGTGTATCAGTTGATCTTCGTAGTTCTTTCGCATGGTAATATCAGCCTGAGAGCCTGCCATGCGGATTGGTTTGCCGTCCTCGTCACGTGCTGCAATACCGCGGCATTGTACCCATAAGTAGCTACCATCTTGGTGCCTTATTTGGTACTCACATTCAAACCGCTCCGTTTTGCCTTCAAGATGATCATTCATTTCTTTTTTTATGAGATTTTTTTCTTGCGGATGGATGCGGTCTAACCAATCGGTAATTTGAGTGATTGGTGCGCTTTCTTCGTACCCAAGCATTTCTTTCCAGCGACCAGAATAGAAAACTTGGTCTGTCTTAATATTCCAATCCCATAAGCCATCATTAGAGCCTTCAGTGGCAAGAATGTATTTGGTTTGACTGGTTTTGAGTTCTTCTGCTTGCGCTTCAAGATCTTCATTAAGGTTTGTTAATTCTTCTTCACGTTTTTTTAGATCTGAAATTTCAATATACATTAAAACAGTCAGGCTATCTTTTGTCAGGTGCTTACTGATTTTGAACCAGCGCCCATCTCCTAGTTGTGCTTCGAAAGGACCTTTATAATTAAGATGTTTGTCTAAAAGGTTGGGACCTTTTAGTGTACTTGGAAGAAGTGCTTTTAGTGTTTCCTCTAGCCCGATTCCTTGTTTCAAAAGCGCAGAAAGATGGTCTGTATTGAGATGCGTAAACTTGTCATTCCATAACACAACTTCATTTCTCTCATTTAAAATAAGCTGAGCAACGGGGCTAATATTCGTTGCATCGATAAGAAGGCGTTCAGATCGCTGTTTTTCAATTTTAAGCTGTTCAACTGCTTGAGCTGCTAGAGATTGTGCTTTTTTTACATTGGCGGTGCTTTGCGTAAGCTTACCTTCTTTGGTTTCTAGTTCAGTTTCTATGGTTTTATAGATACTTCTTAAGTTGGAAGTCATTGTATTAAAACGTCGGGCCATTTGGTTGAATTCGACGTTTTTTTGCTCAGGAACTTCTTGATTTAAATCACCTTTAGAAACATGACGCATTGTTTCTGCAATCAAGTTAATTGGATTTAGGATAAAGTGCCGTGTAACAGCGCGTGTAACAACCAGGCTTAGGAGGAGCAAAATAAGAAAAATCCCAGCATTGAAGACGCCTTCCTCAGTAAGGGTTGCAACTAAAAAGTCTGTTGTAAAGACAAGTTCAAGACGGCCTATTTTCTGAGTGGAGTCATTAAGTTCATAGATAATATCTTTGCTAAACGTGTGCGTTTGTTGTGCTGCTTCAGTACGGTTATACTGGGACAATAACTTGTTCTGGCCATCATAGACCTTGGCTGAGACAATTTCCTTCTCGTCCGCAAGCATGCGCACAAGGGCATCAATTTGGTCGCTCGCCATGTTCCACATGGGGATTTTTAGAGATGAGGCTTGCAGGTTTGTGACCAGTTTATTGTTGGTCTTGAAGCTTTCGATATCGTTCTTATAATTGAGGTAAAGGCTTATGCTAAGAGACGCAAGGACAATAACGAGTATGACAGCTGTAAAAACAACAGTGAGCTGAAAACTTAAAGTTCGTAGACCTTTGTCTTGTATATGTGTTTCTTTTTTGAGCATATAAAAACGTCAATCCAGTCTTTTGCCAAAGGTCATATCTTTGCATTTGTTACATTAATCATAACAAGGTGTGTAGCAATAAAGCAAATTCAAAGTATCGATATAAATGAAAATGCTGATTAATCAAGGATAGGAAGAGGAGTGAGTTTTTGTCTATTATGAATATTTTGCAGTAAAGGTTGACTCCATTTTAGTGAGTCAAAGCTCTCGCACTGATCGCAGAGTGCTTTCCAATGTTCTTGAGAGTAAGAACAAAAGTTACATTGCCAGCAGAAATCTGAGGTAGCTTGTTGCTGTTTTTGCTTGAGGCTGTCATAGCTCGCATTGGGGTAAAGGCGCCTGGCAACAAGAATTGAGAGTGTGTAAAAATATTTTGTTTGAAATTCTTCTGGGGTTTTCTCAAGTGCGGTGCGGGCGTTGCCCCACAGTTCAGCATCAATGTAAATCTGAGCAAACATTAAGTGGCCAATCCCAGCATGAGAAAGTGCTTTTTTATCTGCAAACTCGGCACATTTAAGAGGGTCTGGAATTAAGGATTTTAAGTGTGTAAGAAGACTTAAGGATGGGGTATTTTCCCAAGCATCTCTAATGTATCCTAAGGCTTTACGTTTTCGGTCCAGTTTAATCAGTGCCTGAATTAAAAAGTCATAAGAGAGTGGGTTTGTCGGTGTTAATTTGATGGCTTTTTTTGCGAATGCATAGGCTTGTTCTGGAGACTCATGATTGAGAGCAATGCGCGCTTTTTCAATGTAAATTGTTACTTCAGAAGCTGTGAGTGGTGCCGGGTTATCCGATATTTTGCGTAGTGTGCGAAGTGTTTCAAGAGCCGCATCCCATTGGCGCCCTCGTGTTTGTGTGAGTAAACGTGCATGGTGTGCCCATTCAGATTTTGGGTGCGCTTTAACAGCGCGCTCAGCAATGCCATTGGCTCTGCTTATTTGATTGTTCGAAAAATATTGATGAAACAGTCCTTTATAGCCCAAAAGAGACGTTTCTTTACCTTTCAGTAGTTCTTTGAAATGGCTTTCAGCCTCATCTTCTTGTTCGCTTAGAAGGGCGTGTCGCGCTTTAAGCAAGGGTAGAAGCGGGAGTTTTTCATCAAGTTTCTCAAGTTTGCGGCACTCTTTTTCTGCAGAAAGCTTGTCACCAGAAGCAAGTGCAATAAGCGTATGGCCAATACCTTGAATAATGGAGTTCTTGGCCTGTAGCGCTTTACGATGACGCCAGCGCTCAGGAATCATCAGGAAAAACATGAGCCCACGATAAAGTGTAAGAATAGCAACAACGGCAATTAGTAATGCAATCGATAAAGCGCCTGTTTTAATGCTGATCGTCTGGGTTGCAAGTTCAATTGTTGTGGTGCCAGGATACTGACTGAGCCATAGGATTATGCCGGCGATAAGAAGTAGAAAGAATAAGGAAAAAGCGGTTCTAATCATCAGAATGTCCTCCTTCTACAGAAGAGTGAGCCGCTAGAATCAAGGCAGTCTGTTGCTCGATCGTTTGCAGAGAATTCATAAAATGCTGCGCGTCTTTGATCCATTGTTGGTGCGCTTGTGAGTTGGGGTTGGTTATCTGTAGTAATGCTGCAATTGTTGATGCTTTCCTTGGTTTTTGAGGGGGCTCAGAGGGAATATTGGGCGTTACTTTTACAAGGCCAAAACTATGCCGGGTAAGCCAGTTTTCTGAATGCTCCACAGCTTGTTTTTCAGGTTTAGGTAGCTTTTTATGCTCTGAAAATAAGAGAGACTGGGTCTTTAAAGGATGATTTTTAAGTTCAGCAATATTTTTCAGATATTTCGGTGCTTTAAGGGCAATAGAGAGCAGCTGTTCGAGCTCTTTATCCGCTGTTTCTTTAACATAAAGTGCAAGCTTCAGATCTTGAAGCGCAATCAGAAAAGCAACGCCTGGAGAGAGTTTCAGAGGCTCCGAAGACTTTGTTTTTTCAGGGGTAACTTCAGGTTCTGATTGGACCTGTGTGCCTATCGTAGGCGTATCAAAAACAGTTTGGGCACCGCAATATCCCCACAAATTAAAGGCAAGAAAAACAGCAGCATAGTATGTTGTTCTTTGACGATAAGTCATTGGCAGCGCCTTCTTTTCTGCGATTTTCCCTTGTATTCAAGGGAAACGGTACCATAATCAAGAGGTGATATCAGTAACAATATGCGCCGGGCTATGACAAAAATTATCTTAGGAATTGAGACCAGTTGTGACGAAACCGCGGTGGCGATTATCACCAGTGATGGAAAAATTCTGTCCAATAAAATTTACTCGCAAATTGAGCATCACAAGGCCTTTGGTGGTGTGGTCCCCGAGGTAGCAGCACGGGCGCATCTGGATGTTTTGGACACAATGATCAAGGATGCACTTAATGAAGCAGGCCTTAGTTTAAGCCAATTAGATGGCATTGCTGCAACGGCAGGACCGGGACTTATTGGCGGCGTTCTGGTCGGCGTCACCATGGCGAAAAGCATTGCCTGGGCTGAGAAAATTCCATTTTATGCGGTCAATCACCTAGAGGGTCATGCC
>CAYGJW010000089.1:0-6707 GCA_964350415.1 uncultured Alphaproteobacteria bacterium | reverse complement strand
GCCTGTGCCTGTGCCTGTGCCTGTGCCTGTGCCTGTGCCTGTGCCTGCACCAGTTTCTGTATCAGTGTCTGTGCCAGTTCCTGTTCCTGTTCCTGTGCATGCACCAGTTCCTGTTCCGCCCGTGCCTGTTCCGCCCGTGCCTGTTCCGCCCGTGCCAGTGCCTGTTCCTGTTCCTGTGCCTGTATCCGTTTCAGTTTCAGTTTCAGTTCCTGTACCCGCTGTTCTCGCATGCTCTCTAGATATATATCTAATGCGCCATTTTTATACATCTCAGGAAAACCAAGCCCAACTCCTTCATTACCCCGAACATCTGCAATGGCCCTGGCAAAAGCGGCTTTACCTTCAATGTTATTGTTAGACAACATGGCATACCTTAAAACAGGTAATTGTGCAAAAGCCGATGCCAATACTTCCGCACTGGCATTCGTTATCTCATTATAATAAAGGCCTAAAACCTCAAGACTTTGAAACCGGGGCAGCAATTGTGCCAATACGGCAACATCCGCATCATTAAGCCCACTAGATGTTAGATGTAAATGCACTAATTCTGGATTCAGCTCAGATAAATGCTGCAAAATAAGATTCGTTGAGGCTGCATTACCATTATATGCAGTCAATTCCTTAAGGTCTTGCAATTGCGCTAATAATGGCATCAACAATTGTAACGACTTAAGACCAACCGCCTCATCTTTTTTTTCAGCAAGCTGGATCGACAGGTCTGTAACTGTGTTGTTAGCAAAAACGAGAGCTAAATCGGCCACATTTTCGGCGGTTAAAAAGGGCTCCTTTTTAAGTGTCAGACAAACCTGTAATTCCTCACCTTGATCATTTTTCTCTAAAAAACTTTGTAAGCCTTCAGCACTTTTCAAAAATACAGGTTTAGGTAAGGCAGTAGCATTACTAAACGCCCCCAATCCCAGCACAAACATTAAAACATAAATTGATTTTTTCATCTTTAAATCCTTTCATTAAGATAACGAGATAAGCTTACACAACATAATTGATGCGAAAGCTATAAAAAATTTAAAGTTATTCTATAGTAAACCCTAAACATGTTCATGTTTTTTATTATGATTCTTCAAGTTTTTTAAAAGGATTTAATGATCATGATACGCAATTTCACTTGACTGTTGTGAGCAACATTTTAAAGGGTATGTCTTGGGATGAGGTTGGCCGTGTTTTTCAGGTTAGTCGGGACAGCATTGGCCCCAAGTAAAAGTATTGGGGCTTAGAAAATACAAGAAAGAGGGCTGTTTCAAGCCAAAAACCCGAGAACTTATCGAGGCCGCAGGGTGCCACTTACTGTACCTACCGCCTTATTCACCAGACCTGAATCCTATTGAGAACCAGTGGGCTGTCTTAAAACGAAAATACCGAACCTTCAAACAAAAAGGCTACGAACATGACGACGCTATCGATAAAGCTTTCTGCGTATGAATATATTTAGAATTTACTATATGAGGCGCGTACGAGGCAGTCGTATCAACTTATTAAAATGAGTAATTTCGGAATGAGTTCTAGGCAAGCTTCGATGAGGCTTCACCCAAGTTCGTCTGAGAAGCTTAACGACGAACCGATATATAAGCGAAAAAGCAACTCTATGAGGCGAGTGCAAGGCAATCGTATTAATGTATTAAAATGAGGAGTTTTGTTTCAGGTCTAGGCAAATCGCGTCACGTCGTACTTCTGGTACGTCGAAGCGATTTAACGCAGAGATGGAACAAAAGAACCATTTTATATGAAGAGGAAGGCTGAAGAGCGGGAAGCCAAGTCAACCAACAACGACGGAAACAAGAAAAACAAAACTGTAATCGCTGCTGCAACAACCGAAACATATTTCAACAAGGGCGTATGCGGCTTATCGAATGGTGCATCTAACTCGTCGAAGTACATGACTTTAACAACGCGCAAGTAATAGAACGCTGCAACCACGCTGCTTAGCACACCAACAATTGCAAGACCGACAAAACCTGCATCAACGGCCGCCATAAAGACATAGTACTTGCCGAAGAACCCTGCCAGCGGCGGGATTCCGGCCATGGACAACATGAATGCAGCCATACAGAAGGCTAAGAACGGTCGCTGTAAAGAAAGACCTCGCAGGCCTTCAACATCCGTCACTTCGCGGCCATCGCGGCGAATCATTAAAATGCACGCAAAGGTTCCAAGTCCCATAACTAGGTATAAAGAAATATAGACTAAAATTCCGCGTATCCCAGAAGGGTTCGCAGCAACAAGACCAACCAGGGCATATCCCATATGACCAATAGAGCTGTAGGCAAGCAGTCTTTTAATGTCCGATTGAAAAATAGCCCCGACTGCCCCAACAATCATTGATGCGATTGCAAGTAAATACAGAATTTGCTGCCACTGGGCCGTGATCGGCTCAAAGGGTCCCATCATCACCCGAATGAATAAGGCAAGCGCTGCAATCTTCGGTGCTGTTGCAAAAAAGGCTGTGACTGGTGTTGGGGAGCCTTGATAAACATCAGGCGTCCACATATGAAATGGCACAGCAGAAACCTTAAAGGCCAGACCCATAATAAGAAACACCATGCCTAAAAGCAGACCTAAAGAGGTCGGTGCGGGCATTTGCGAGAGCACCGTCTGAATATCCGCGAAATTTGTACTCCCTGTATAACCGTAAATAAGCGAGCACCCATAAAGCAGCATGCCGGAAGATAGTGCCCCTAGGATGAAATACTTCAGTCCCGCCTCACTCGAAGCTTGGTTGTTACGGCGCATGGCAGCCAAGATATAAAGACTTAAACTTTGTAACTCGATGCCAATATATAAGGACATCAAATCATTGGCCGACACCATGACCATCATGCCTAAGGTCGCAAGCACCATCAGAAGTGGGTGTTCAAATCTGACCATTTCTTCCTGTTTCACATAGAAAAAAGTCAGAAAAATAGCACCGACAGAACCAATAAGCACCAAGGATTTCGTGAATAAAACTAAAGGGTCTGTTGCATAAAAATTATTCAATGCGGTAAATTGCACCCCATTCTGCATTGTTATTGCAAAAATAAGGGCAACAAGAATTACAGCGATAGACCACCAGGCAACAGTGCTGTAACGGCGCTCTTCAGGGGCAAACACCCCTCTCAGCACCAAGCAAAGTGAGGACGCAGCTAAAAATAACTCAGGTAGGACAGGTAGAAAAGCAGGCGTTACCATGATTTATCCTCTCTCATTGGTTGGGATGGACGGGTGCAAGGCACTTTCAGCCATAACTTCTTGGTCGAAATAGGCGTCCTCTGAATAGATTTCAGAGCCTGGACCTGCATTGGCTTCTAAAGTTTGTGCTGATTTTTCTAATGCCGCTTGGTAGCGAGAGATCAGATTCTCAACGGACTTATCCATAACAGAAATAAAGGACGTTGGATAAATACCAATCCAAAAAACCAATACAACCAGGGGTGCAAAAACAGCAAACTCCCTACGGCTTAAATCCTTCAGTGCTTTAAGATGCTCGTGAACCAGCGGCCCAAAGCATACACGCCTGTATAACCACAAGGCATAGCACGCACCCAAGATAACGCCCGTCGCGGCCAAAGCCGTCACTAATGTATTCACTTGGAAGACGCCGGCGAGCACAAGAAATTCACCGACAAAACCGCTGGTGCTTGGCAGGCCAATTGATGCGAATGTAAATAGCATGAACAATCCCGCATACACAGGCATCCGCTTTACAACCCCGCCGTATTGGGCAATCTCGCGGGTATGAACGCGGTCATAAATCACCCCCACACACAGGAACATTGCGGCCGCGACAACGCCATGACTGATCATCTGCATCATCGATCCCTGGATTCCCTGAGTATTAAAGGTAAAAATACCAATCGTTACAAATCCCATATGGGCAATCGAAGAATAAGCGATCAGTTTTTTCATGTCTTTTTGAACCAAGGCAACCAGCGATGCGTAAATGACCGCGACAACACTTAGGGTAAAGACAAAGTCCGCATAATAGGCACTGGCATCTGGAAAGAATGGAATCGAGAATCTTAAAAACCCGTACCCACCCATTTTCAACAGCACACCGGCCAGAATGACAGACCCTGCAGTTGGGGCCTCAACGTGGGCATCCGGCAACCACGTATGTACCGGCCACATCGGCACCTTCACAGCAAAGGATGCAAAGAATGCCAGCCATAACCAATACTGCATTTGGATTGGGAAATCGTAAGCCATCAGCTCTGGAATACTTGTCGTACCGGCTTCCAAATAAAGCGCAAGAATTGCAACCAGCATAAGGACAGACCCAAGCAATGTGTACAAAAAGAACTTAAACGCGGCATATACCCGGCGCTCCCCGCCCCACACACCAATAATAATAAACATTGGAATTAGCACAGCTTCAAAGAATAGGTAGAAAAGCACCGTGTCCAACGCGGCGAACATCCCGATCATCATGGTTTCAAGCAGTAGAAACGCGACCATGTAAGAGCTCACCCGTTTCTTCATATTCCAGCTGGCCAAGATACAAATTGGCGTCAGTAACGTTGAAAGCAAAACAAAAAATAACGAGATCCCATCAAGCCCAATGAAATAGTTAATCTCAGTCAAAGGGATCCATGGCTTTTTGAAAACGAACTGAAACTCAGCCGTATTAGGGTCAAATCCAAACCATAGGAACAAAGACAAAACAAAGGTAAACAGCGAGGTAAACAACGCAACCTGGCGTGCATTACGGTCAATCTGCTCCTGTCCACCATTCTTCCCAATCAAGGGAATAAGTAAGGCACCCAAAAGAGGAGTGAAAATTACCAAGCTTAGAATGTAAGGGGATTGCTCAAGCATCATATCACCATAAATTTCCGTAAAGAACCCAGCTTACAAGCGCCACAGCTCCGATTAACATAACAAAAGCGTAATGGTAAACATATCCGCTTTGGATCACACTTAGACGGCTGGATAACCAAAACACAACCGCCGACATTCCGTTAGGGCCAAGCCCATCAATGACAGAACCATCCCCACGCTTCCAAAAAAATTGCCCAATTGCTTGGCCTGGTTTAACAAGGATGCGCTCATACAATTCATCAAAGTACCATTTGTTACTGGAGAACTTATACAGTGGCGCAAAGCTTTGCGCCACACGTCCTGGAAGGCTTGGCCTAAGGATATAAAATACATAAGCCAGGAAGATACCGCCAACGGCTGTTGCAATTGGCAAAACCTTGACCCAAAGCGGCACATGGTGTGCTTTTTCTAGGATGTCTCGTCCTTCTGCAACAAAGATCGACTGTCCCCAGAATGCAGCAGCATCGTGACCAACAAACGCCTCGTACCCCAACCAACCAGCAAAAACTGAACCGGCAGCCAGCACAACCAAAGGCAGCAGCATGACTGGCGGCGATTCATGCACGTGCGCCATCACGCGCTCGTCTGCTTTTGGTTTGCCGTGGAAAGTCATGAATAGTAAACGCCATGAATAGAATGCGGTCATCAATGCTGCGGCAACACCCATCCAGAAGGCATAATGCCCCACTGCTGTGCCCGATGCCCAAGCAACTTCTAACACCATGTCTTTTGAATAGAATCCTGCGAAGAACGGCAATCCAGCCAGCGCTAAACTCCCAATCCACATCAGTGCATAGGTTGTTGGAATCAGTTTCCAAATGCCGCCCATTTTACGCATGTCTTGTTCATCAGACATCGCATGGATCACCGATCCTGCACCCAAGAACAGTAGCGCTTTGAAAAATGCATGGGTCGTTAAATGGAACATCGACGCTTGATAAGCTGATACCCCTGCCGCAAAAAACATATACCCCAGTTGACTACAGGTTGAATAGGCAATCACCCGTTTAATATCATTCTGAGTTAAGGCAACCGTCGCCGCAAAAAAGGCCGTCGTCGCCCCCACAAATGTGATCACATCCAGTGCAACTTGCGAAAGCTCAAATAACGGTGACATTCTGCAGACCATGAAAACACCGGCTGTCACCATTGTTGCTGCATGAATCAATGCTGAGACCGGCGTTGGCCCTTCCATCGCATCTGGCAACCACGTATGCAGTCCCAACTGAGCCGACTTACCCATGGCGCCAATGAACAAAAGCAAACATAGGACAGTCATTGCGTGCCATTCATTCCACAAGAAGTATAACTTCACATCGGCAAAATCGCTGGCGCTGGCAAAGATTGTTTCAAAAGACACACTACCGAACACCGCATAGATACCAACGATACCTAATGCGAAGCCAAAATCCCCCACACGGTTCACAACAAATGCTTTAATTGCAGCCGCATTAGCAGATGGTTTATGGTGCCAAAATCCAATCAATAAATAGGAGGCAAGACCGACCCCTTCCCAACCAAAGAACATTTGTACCAAGTTATCCGAAGTCACCAGCATCAACATGAAAAAGGTGAAAAGGCTGAGATAAGCCATGAAACGTGGGATCGATTTGTCGTGACTCATGTACCCAACAGAGTATACGTGCACCACAGCCGACACGGTCGTCACAACAAAAATCATCGTCGCACTTAGGGTATCAAACCTTAAGGACCAGTCGACCTCTAATGTTCCGGAAGAAATCCAATGCAGGAGAAAAATCTCCGCCCCATTTCCCTGAATTGCAACATCATGAAAAATCATCAGACCCAACAACGCCGAAGCGCACAAAAGCCCGGAAGTAATTATTTGGGATGCCCGGTTACCAAGCGTCCGACCAAAAAGCCCGACAACAATC
>CAYGJW010000088.1:0-6709 GCA_964350415.1 uncultured Alphaproteobacteria bacterium | reverse complement strand
CTGCTATGCACGTGCAAGTGCAGAAAATTCTGGTTCAATTGGTTTGCTAAAAAAACTTGGTTTAGAGCAAATTGAGGGAGATTCTTTGAACTCAAAAAGCCATGTAATTTTTAAAAAAAATAACCCGCACCTTAAAAGTTGATTTCTAAGGTGCGGAGTCGTTTGTTATTAGAAAATTTATGCTTTAAAAAAGGGGGTGTTCATGAAGTGTTTTTGTTTTATCGTTGTTATTTTGATGGTTTCGAGTCTTAATGCTTCAGTTTTTTCTTCCAGGCCGGTGACGGATGCTGAAATTTCAGCAATGAAATCTTCTAATGTCTTGAGCGAAAAGCCTCCAATTAATCCGAAACGCCTGCACATCTTGACGCTTTCCTATGTTGATTTTGAAGGAAAGTCCCATCGTGATGGTCAAATGATAGTGTTGGATATTATTGCTCCATATGTGCTGCGTATTTTTAAATCACTCTACGAGCGTAAATTTCCCATTGCAGCTATAAAGTTGATGAATGTTTTCGAAGGAGATGATGATAAAGCGATGGCGGTGAATAATACGTTTTGTTTTTGTGACCGTCCTGTTGCTCATTTTTCCGCAGTTTCGTCCATTCATGCTTATGGCTTGGCTTTTGATATTAACCCAATTCAAAATCCGTGTGTTTATATTGATGTTGAAAAAGGGGTTGCAACTTATAAACCTACGGCAGGGATTAGGTATGCAAATCGTATGTTGAAAAGGCTTGGTAAGGAAGATCGGCGCGGGGCAGCGGAAGAGATTGTAGGCTTATGTAAGCGCAATGGGTTCCATTATTGGGGAGGTCATTGGGACATGCCGATTGATTATCAGCATTTTCAAGTCCCAAGGTCCTTGGCAAATATACTTGCAGTTATGAGCTTTGAAGAGGGTGAGAAGTTTTTTTCGAGCTATGTAAAGAGGCCGGAGATTCTAGCGCGTGTACAGAAGGTGTTTGAAAAATCTAAACTTTCTGAGGTTTATGTGAAGAATACGGAGGGGTTTAACGCCGCTTGGAAAGCTGCGCTTTTGTAATCGTAGGGGTTGAAAATTTATGTTTGTCAGGATGAGGTTTTTTTTGCTGTCGTGCCTAGGGCGCTCTAAAAACCAGTTAGATGCCTAGTCTTGCTCTGTAAAATGAAGTTTCTTTATGCTTAGAGTTTCGAATTGTTCGTAATTAAGGCTATTTTTAGAAAAATCTTTTGGAATATGGGCCGGGTTGGTATAGCCTATTCCTAAAGAATGTATCTAGCCTGTGGATTCTACATGGGCATTTGAGGGAATGTTTATGGACACGATGCTGGAGAATTATCTACCAGTTCTCCTATTTTTTGCGATCGCAGCAGGGCTTGCGGTTGTTTTGTGCGCTGCCTCTTTCTTGGCGTCAAAGCGTGCACCTGATGCAGAAAAAAATTCTACATATGAATGCGGCTTTGAGCCTTTTGAAACGGCTCGGCACAAGTTCGACGTGCGTTTTTATCTAGTGGCAATCCTGTTTATTATCTTTGATCTTGAGATTGCGTTCCTGTTTCCATGGGCAGTCAGCCTTGCTGAAATTGGCTTGCTCGGATTTTTCTCAATGATTGTTTTCCTTGCTGTTCTAACGGTTGGGTTCATTTATGAATGGAAAAAAGGGGCGTTGGAATGGGAATAGAATCTCAGCATAAGAATTTATACATGCCTTCCAATCAAAATCCTGGCCTTGTTGCCCCGGGTCCTGAGCAAGATGCGATCCTTAAGGCTGCAACGCAGGAAATCGAAGATAAGGGTTTTATTACCGCAAAGTTTGAGAATTTGGCGCGCTGGGCCCAGAGCGGATCGTTGTGGCCGATGACTTTTGGTCTTGCGTGTTGCGCAGTTGAAATGATGCATACAGCGGCCTCACGCTATGATTTGGATCGATTTGGCGTTGTATTTCGCCCAAGCCCAAGGCAGTCGGATGTGATGATTGTTGCAGGCACGCTCACAAATAAAATGGCGCCCGCTTTGCGTAAGGTTTATGACCAAATGCCGGAACCACGCTGGGTGATCTCCATGGGATCCTGTGCGAATGGTGGTGGTTATTACCATTATTCATACTCTGTCGTGCGTGGTTGTGATCGGATTGTGCCTGTAGATGTGTATGTTCCTGGGTGTCCGCCGACAGCAGAAGCGCTTTTATATGGTGTAATGTTGTTGCAGAAAAAAATACGCCGCGGCTCAAAACTGATTGTACGAGATTAGGGGGCGGATAGAATATGGCTAAAGTAATGAACATGAAACAGGCTGAGGCTTTAAAAACCCACCTCGCTGATAAGCTTGCGGGTCTGGATGTTGATATCCTGCTTGAAAACGATGGTTTGTGTCTTTATATCGATCAGTCAAAGTTGCTGGAGGTCATGGTTTTTTTACGTGATGATGCGACATGTCTCTTCCGTTGTTTTATTGATCTTTGTGGGGTTGATTATCCGGAGCGCAGGAAGCGCTTCGAAGTTGTTTATCACTTGTTAAGTGTCCGTTTTAATCAGCGCATTCGGATAAAACTTAGTGCGAGTGAGTCAACGCCTGTTCCGTCGATTACGTCGATTTTTAATGGTGCTGGTTGGTGGGAGCGCGAAGCATGGGATATGTATGGCATTCAGTTTACGGGACATCCGGATCTGCGCCGTATTTTGACCGATTATGGTTTCGAAGGTCATCCAATGCGTAAAGATTTTCCGCTGACGGGTTACGTAGAAGTGCGTTATGACGAAGAGCGCAAAGCGGTTATTTATGAGCCTGTTAAAATGGTTCAGGCTTTCCGTACGTTTGATTTCTTAAGTCCGTGGGAGGGGCAACCGCCTGTGCTCCCTGGTGATGAGAAGGTGGCATAAGCATGACTCAAACAGCAGATAGAACCACCACCACGATTAACTTTGGCCCTCAGCATCCGGCAGCGCATGGTGTATTACGTCTTATTCTGGAGATGGACGGCGAGGTTGTTGAGCGGGCGGATCCGCATATTGGACTTTTGCATCGCGGAACAGAAAAGCTAATTGAACATAAAACATACACCCAAGCGGTGCCTTATTTCGATCGTTTGGATTATGTTGCCCCGATGAGCCAGGAGCATGCGTTTGCTCGGGCTGTTGAGCATTTGCTGGATATTGAGGTACCTGAGCGCGGTCAGTATATTCGTGTGCTTTTTTGTGAGGTTTCTCGGATTCTAAATCATTTACTGAATATTACGACCTTTGCCATCGATGTGGGTGCGATGACGCCTTTGCTATGGGGTTTTGAAGCACGTGAAGAGTTGATGGAATTTTATGAGCGTGTCTCCGGCTCGCGCATGCATGCGAACTATTTCAGACCAGGCGGTGTGCATTTGGATATGCCGGCCGGTCTTGCAGAAGATATCGCCAGCTTTACGGAGCGATTTCCAAAGCTTATTGATGACCTTGAAGGGTTGTTGACGAACAATCGTATTTTCAAACAACGGACTGTTGATATCGGGGTTGTCAGTGCCGATGATGCGTTGAACTGGGGCTTTTCAGGTCCGATGTTGCGGGGGTCTGGGGTGCCATGGGATTTGCGCAAGTCGCAGCCTTATGAAGTCTACGAGAAAATGGATTTTGATATTCCAATCGGTAAAACGGGTGATTGTTATGCGCGTTACCTGGTGCGGATTGAAGAGATGCGTGAGTCTTTAAAGATTATGAAGCAATGCTTAGAGCAAATGCCTGAAGGGCCTGTCATGGCTCAAGACTTTAAAGTGACGCCGCCTAAACGGGATGATATGAAGCGTTCAATGGAAGCACTGATTCATCACTTTAAATTATTCACAGAAGGCTATCACGTTCCAAAAGGTGAGGTTTATACGGCTGTTGAGGCGCCAAAGGGTGAGTTCGGTGTATATCTTGTTTCCGACGGCACCAACAAACCTTACCGCTGTAAAATTAGGGCGCCTGGGTTTGCGTTCTTGCAAGCGCTTGAATTTATGTCCAAAGGCCACATGCTTGCGGATGTTGTGGCAAATATTGGGTCTATGGATGTTGTATTCGGGGAGATTGATCGATGAGTTTAGTGGACCCCCTATTAAACGAAGATAAAGCGTTTACGTTTTCTGAGGAAAACCAGAAGCGCGCTCAGGATATTTTGTCGAAGTACCCTGAAGATCGCCGAGCTGCGGCGACGTTGCCGTTACTAGATCTAGCGCAGCGACAAGAAGGCTGGTTGTCAAAATCAGTTATCGAGTCAGTTGCTGATATTGTTGGTTCTGCCCCGATACGGGTGTACGAAGTTGCGTCTTTTTATACGATGTTTTATCTGAAGCCAATGGGCAAGCATGTCGTTCAAGTTTGTTCAACGACGCCTTGTTGGTTGAAAGGCTCAGACGAGATTACCGAAACATGTAAGAAAAAGTTGGGGATTGGCTTCGGCGAAACAACGCAAGACGGAAAATTCTCGTTATTAGAGGTTGAATGTTTAGGAGCCTGCGTTAATGCACCGATGGTGCAAATTAATGATGATTACTACGAAGATTTGACTCCGGATATGATGGAAGTTTTGCTTGAGGATTTGGCGCAAGGCCGGAAGCCTAGGGTAGGGTCTCAGATCGGGCGCAAAGGATCAGAACCTTTAGATGAAAAAACGCTGAAGGATATGCAGTCGAAAATGGCTTTGCATGAAAGTGCCTCATCTAAAGGTGTTGCATCTAAGAGTGTTACACCTAAGGGTGTTGCACCTAAGAGCGCTAAAGAAGGGGGGGATCGTCATGCTTCGTGAAGAGGATAAGATTTTCACCAATCTGTACGGCCAACACGATTGGCGTCTGAAAGCAGCACAAAGCCGCGGCGTATGGTCCCAGGTTGCAGAAATTATTCAAAAGGGCCGTGATTGGTGTATTGAGGAAATGAAAACCTCGGGCCTGCGTGGCCGTGGTGGTGCTGGTTTCCCGACGGGCCTCAAGTGGTCCTTTATGCCGAAAGAAATTGGCGAAAAACCACATTACTTAGTCGTCAATGCCGATGAGAGTGAGCCGGGCACCTGTAAAGATCGCGAGATTCTTCGCTATGATCCGCACCGGTTGTTGGAAGGATGTATCCTTTCAGGGTTTTCCATGGGCGCGCACACGGCATACATTTATATCCGTGGTGAGTTTTGTAATGAAGCAAGTCACATTCAGCAAGCGATTGAAGAAGCATATGCGGCCGGTTTGCTGGGCAAAAATGCGTGCGGTTCAGGATGGGATTTCGATGTGCACCTGCATCGCGGGGCCGGGGCCTATATTTGTGGTGAAGAAACGGCGTTGCTTGAAAGCCTTGAAGGCCGGAAAGGTCAGCCGAGATTGAAGCCACCATTTCCTGCAAATGTTGGTTTGTTTGGCTGTCCAACAACGATTAATAATGTTGAAACAATTGCTGCTGCCCCTGAAATCCTTCGGCGTGGTGGTGCTTGGTTCGCAGGGCTAGGAAAAGAAAATAATACAGGTACGAAGCTTTTTTGTATTTCAGGACATGTGAACAATCCTTGTAATGTGGAAGAGGAAATGGGCATCCCGCTGCGGGAGCTGATTGAAAAGCATGCAGGCGGTGTGCGCGGTGGTTGGGATAACTTGCTGGCGATTATTCCGGGTGGTTCATCCGTGCCGCTTATTCCCAGATCTGTTTGCGATACGGTGACAATGGATTTTGATAGCCTGCGCGCAGTGCAAAGCGGACTGGGAACTGCAGGCATTATTGTCATGGATAAATCGACGGATATTATCGCTGCGATTGCCAAGCTGTCGAAGTTTTATATGCATGAAAGTTGTGGTCAGTGCACCCCGTGCCGTGAGGGTACAGGCTGGATGTGGCGTATGCTGATTCGTATGACAAAAGGTGAAGCAAGAATTGATGACATTGACATGTTGGAAGATGTGTCTCGTCAGGTCGAAGGACATACAATTTGCGCGCTTGGTGATGCTGCAGCATGGCCAGTACAAGGATTGATCCGTCATTTCAGGGACGTTATGGAAGATCGAATTCGCAATAATCAAAAACAAGCGGTTGCATAGGGTTAGATAAAAGATGCCAAAACTGACGATTAATACAGTTGAAATCGACGTTCCTGAGGGTACAACGGTTCTGCAAGCCTGCCAAGAAGCCGGTGTTGAAGTTCCAGTCTTTTGCTACCATGATCGCTTGAAAATTGCGGGTAACTGCCGCATGTGCCTTGTTGAAGTGGAAAAAGCGCCGAAGCCGATTGCATCATGTGCTTATCCCGTTGCAGAAGGAATGGTTGTAAAAACCAACAGTCCTTTGGCGGAAAAAGCCCGCAAAGGGACCATGGAATTTTTGTTGATTAACCATCCGCTTGATTGCCCCATATGCGATCAGGGCGGTGAGTGTGATTTGCAAGACGAGGCCATGGTTTATGGTTCTGATCGTACGCGTTATACGGATAATAAACGCAGCGTTCAAGACAAAGACATGGGGCCATTAGTTAAAACGCAGATGACGCGGTGTATTCATTGCACACGCTGTATTCGTTTTGCAACAGATGTTGCGGGCGTTGAGGAAATGGGCGCCATTGGGCGTGGTGAGAACATGGAAATTACCTCGTACCTGGATAAGGCCCTGACCTCAGAGCTTTCAGGGAACGTGATCGACTTATGTCCTGTTGGTGCGCTGACATCAAAGCCCTATGCCTTTAAGGCCCGTTCTTGGGAGCTTACAAAGACAGAGTCTGTTGATGTTATGGATG
>CAYGJW010000087.1:0-6806 GCA_964350415.1 uncultured Alphaproteobacteria bacterium | reverse complement strand
GATTCAATCCGTGCGGCCTTCAAAACACTCTCTGAAAACAAAGAGGCTCCAAAGTTCAAACAAATCATCCTTAACCTAAGCGAATGCGATGGTGGTGATTTGAATGAAGCAGCCGAGGTTGCTGATCTCTTTTTAAATCAGGGCGTCATCGCTTCCACCCTTGGCCCAAGCAATGAAAGTAAACACACTTTCCGAGCAACAAAGAATGCTGTTTATTCAGGCCCTCTTGCGGTTTTAATCTCAAATAAAACCAGTTCTTCAGCTGAAATGCTTGCAGCTGCAATGCAAGACCATAAGCGCGCAACTATTCTTGGTCAACGCAGCCTTGGTAAGGGAACGGTCCAACGCATGTTTAACCTCCCTAATGGTGGGGCACTGCTGCTAACTTGGGCTCAGCTGGTTAGGCCTAATGGACGTCATATTCATAAATACGGGGTTGAACCAGATAATACGACTTCTTAATAATAACTTACTTTATTAAGCCTTAGTGCCTTAAAAAGATTGCACTTACTGTACGAATCCTTTATAAGGGGTGCCTACCCTATTGCGAACTATTTTTATAAGCTTTTGTAACGAAACAGTGAAGCGAGCGGGAGAAATTTTGACAATATATTTTAAACAACTAAATATTTAGAATATTTCAGTTTTTAAACAGATTGTTGTGATTAAAGGGCTATAAGCAACTTTTAAAAGTTTCTTAATAGATTATTAAGATTTAAGCCGTACCCTGGTTATATAAGGAGAATTACATTGGATATAAGTAAAATATCAATTGGTCAGAACCCTCCATGGGATATTAACGTTCTTATCGAGATCCCCTATGGCGGCGACCCCGTGAAATATGAGTTTGATAAAGAATCTGGCGCACTTATTGTCGATCGTTTTCTACATACTGCTATGTTCTACCCTGGTAACTATGGTTTTATTCCGCACACACTTTCTGAGGATGGTGATCCATGCGATGTAATGGTTGTGGGCCGTACACCCGTAAATCCTGGTTCGATTTTAAGATCACGTCCAATCGGTGCGCTTATTATGGAAGATGAAGCGGGTATTGATGAAAAAATCATCGCGGTTCCAGTGAATGATCTTCACCCTTATCACGCTGATGTAAAATCCTACAAAGATATCCCACAAGTGATGGTCGACCAAATGGAACATTTCTTTACGCACTACAAAGACCTTGAAAAAAACAAGTGGGTAAAAGTCCAAGGATGGAAATCAGCTGAAGATGCTGCTGAGCTTATTCTTGAATCAATTCAGCGCGCTCAACAAAAATAAGCGCAAGCGACATTGGTCAATAAAAAAAGGGGAGCCAATTGGCTCCCCTTTTATACCTGAACAGTCCTGTAGAAACTTAAGCTCCCTCAGAATCTGAGCTTATATTAAAGCTTACCTCTTCTTCGCTCTCTTCTTCGAACTCAACACCAGATAGCATTTCTAATTTGGTTACCAGATATTCTTCCAAAACCTCGGATAATTCCTTATTTATTAAAATAGAATACAAAAAAGTTGCCCATTCCTCAGGGGTCATAACACTTTTTAAAGTTTCTTCACTAAATTTTTCTGAAGCGGACGCAAATTGATCTCTATAGAACTGAATATCACCAGAACTTTGACTGATCCTTAAGTTAAGATTAGCTAATATTGTTTCAGCTTCATCCTTAGTTTCATTCCTATCTCTTCGATCGATGTTTGCTGTAATACCTTCAAATACGCTTACAATACAACTCATGCTTTCTTCGTATAAGGCATGTCCTGAAATTAGATCATCAAATGATTGCCCAATAATTTGAGCTTCAGCAGCAAAATCAAACGGCTGCTTTTCACTTACTGCATTCAAGGTAAATCTTATAGAATGTCCCATTACTTCTAAGATGCACGATAAACAATCTTCTTCAGCAGTTACTTTAAGATCATCACAGCGCTTTAAAATATTTTTAATATGCGTATGGCTTAATCCAAAGAAAGCATCTTCTAAGGTTTCTTCTGATTCATTATCATCTTTTTCAATTTCTTGAAAAACAGCTTTGAATACAGCTCTTAAACATTCATCAACGCCTGGATTATCTGCTTTTTTTAAGGAAAACGGCTGAACAAATTCATCGAATCCCTCAGTGGTACGGAGTACAAATGTTTCCGACTCTTCCAAATCCTTTAAAGTCTGGGCTGCTCCAAGAAGCCTCACAATATTCTCTAGCTTAATAGCATCGCCTTTCCCGTCTGGATAACCGAACAGAGGTTCTGCTTTCAGCGGCGTAGCAGCAAGAAAGAACACCATAACAAAACTCAAAGCACACCAGCGAAGAAAACTCATTTCAAAACCTCTGACAAAATTAAGGGATTTACCGATAGCACCCATAATTTAGACTGTCAATTTTTTCGAACCTCATAATCGCTGACAGAATATGAGCTCTCAACGCCTAATATTCTGTCAGCTCTTAGTTTCTAAGAAGCGCCTAATACCTTTAGCGCTTTACTCAAAGCTTTGTCTTTCTTGCCAAGAAAATATTCTGGGGTAGGATGAACAACAATATCTGGTTGTGTCGGGTTTCCATCATATATATTGCCGTCCCTTTTAAAAGAAGCAATCGTTGCCAGTCTTACCGTAATATTGCGTGCAAGTTGATTCAGGTTTGACTTTACTTGCGCCTTACTCAGTTTCTCACCCCTATCATCATAAATGCGTTCATACAAATAATCATAATCTTCTGCATAAAGCACAGATGAGGTTGCCGAGAAACACATAACTGTAAATAAAAAACAAACATTTTTCATATCAAGACCCTTGAATTAATCTTTTAATGCAATTCTAGTAAATAAAAGTTAATTAAATATTAAATTTTAACTAATACCTGAAATTTAGAAAAATAAATCCCAGCCCAATAAATAAAATCACATCAATTGATTTTATCTTGCGACGCTGTTAGTAATATCTAGATCAGCTTATCAAAAAAAGATTGGATAACTTATGAAGTGCATGATTTGTAATGAGAATTTTGAACCAAAAGAAATGTTTCCCATCGAACTTATTCGCGAATCAATTCACAATTTTATTAAAGAAACAAATCCGGATTTGCCAGACACTGGTTTTATCTGCACAGCAGACCTGAACCGCTACCACCAACAGCATTTGTCTAGCATACTCGAAAAAGATCATGATGAGCTATCTGATTTAGATAACGATGTCTTAAGCAACATTGAAAATAAAGAGCTTATGGCTGAAAACATTAACGAGCAATATGAAGAAAAACTGACGTTTGGTGACAGAGTTTCGGATAATGTTAGCCGTTTTGGTGGTAGCTGGAAGTTTATCATTTCTTTCTTTGCAGTGCTTATTGGGTGGATGGCAATTAATTCAGTCGCCTTTTTTATGAAAACCCCTTTTGATCCCTATCCATATATCTTGCTGAACCTTGTTTTGTCATGTCTTGCAGCAATTCAGGCGCCTATCATTATGATGAGCCAAAACAGGCAAGCGAAAAAAGACCGGCTTATTTCAGACCATGATTATAAAATCAACCTTAAGTCTGAGCTGCAAATTCGAATTCTCAATTCAAAAATTGATCACCTTATGAAGCATCAATGGAAGAAAATGATGGATTTAGATAAGCTGCACACCAAAACTTACAACGAAATCAAACACAAAGACTCTGCATAAAAACAGATGCGAAAAGGCTTAACGATGTAATGAACCAAAACATTGCTTTTAGAATTCCCCTAAAAATAGGAAATTTAGCTTCAGCTCTAGGCAAGCTGCGCCACGACGTACTGCTTGTACGTCGAAGCTGCTTAACGATGTAATGAACCAAAATCTTTTATTTTAAGAGGTTTGGAGGGGTTTGATGGGACGAATATGCAACTCCTTCAAATGCCGCTCCGAAACATCACCCGGTGCATTCATCATCAAGTCTTGTGCCTTTTGATTCATTGGGAAGGCGATGACTTCACGAATGTTAGGCTCACCGGCCAATAACATTACGATACGATCGATGCCCGGTGCACAACCACCGTGAGGCGGCGCGCCAAATTTAAAGGCATTCAGCATGCCGCCGAATTCCGTTTCGACTTGTTCTTTCGTATAACCTGCGATCTCAAAGGCTTTGTACATCACTTCTGGAAGATGGTTTCGGATGGCACCACTGGAAAGCTCAATACCATTACAAACGATGTCGTACTGGTATGCTTTGATTTCCAAAGGATTCATTGTCTCCAGTGCTTCCATGCCCCCTTGCGGCATAGAGAATGGGTTATGGCTGAAACCAACAGATTTTGTTTGCTCATCAAATTCGAACATTGGGAAATCAATAACCCAGCAGAATTCAAACACATCATCTGGAATAAGATCCAGGTCTTCAGCAACTTTAACCCGTGCAGCACCAGCAAACTTTGCAGCCTCAACCGGGGTATCGCAGGCAAAAAAGACGGCATCACCAGGATTTGCACCGGTAATTTCCTTAAGCTTTGCAACACGGGCTTCATCAAGATGCTTGGCGATTGGGCCTTTTGGCTCCCCTGCGTCATCAAAGATAATATATCCCAGGCCTTTTGCACCTTCACCGCGGGCCCAGTTGTTCAGTTTATCAAAGAAACTACGCGGTCTATCTGCGGTTTTTGGCGCTGGAATGGCGCGTACAATCGATCCTGATTTAATCGCACCTGCGAAGATACCAAAGCCGGAGCCATCAAAAACTTCTGTTACATCAGAGATTTCGAACGGAATTCGAAGATCTGGCTTATCACTGCCGTACTTCAGCATTGAATCTGCATAGGTAATGCGGCGGAACGGATAAGGCGAGATTTTTTTGCCTTCTGAAAATTCTTCAAAAATACCATGCAAAACTGGCTCAAGCGCAGCAAATACTTCTTCTTGGGTCACGAAAGACATTTCAAAATCAAGCTGATAAAACTCACCTGGTGAGCGATCCGCTCGTGCATCTTCATCACGGAAGCAAGGGGCAATCTGGAAGTACTTATCAAAGCCTGCCACCATAAACAGCTGCTTAAATTGCTGAGGCGCTTGCGGGAGCGCGTAAAATTTTCCTGGGTGCAAGCGACTAGGAACAAGGTAATCACGCGCCCCTTCCGGCGATGAGGCCGTTAGAATCGGCGTTTGCATTTCTAAGAAGCCTTGGTTTGTAAAACGCTGACGAATACTGGAAATTACTTTTGATCGCAGCACGATATTATTGTGAATGCGCTCGCGTCTTAAATCCAAGAAACGGTATTTCAAACGAATGTCTTCGCCGGTTTCATTCTCGCCAAACACCTGGAGTGGTAGCATTTCAGCTGCTGACTGAACCTTCAGCGTTTTGATGACAATTTCGATTGCACCGGTGGAAAGCTTATCATTAATTGTATCTTCCGTACGGCCAACAACGGATCCATCGATGGTCACAACTGTTTCAGGCTTTAGGGCCTCAACTTCCGCAAAGTGCGCGTTATCGCTGTCGATCACGCATTGGGTCACGCCGTAATGATCTCGCAGGTCGATGAACAAAAGTTGACCATGGTCTCGCACCCGTGCGACCCAACCGGATAACCGAACATCCTGTCCTGTATGTTCTTTTGTAAGCTCACCGCACGTATGAGTTCTATAGGCATGCATAAAACGATCTCTCCACTTTCATATCAAAATATCGGAAGTTACTTTAATTTCTGTAAGAACTGACATATAACATAAGTCTATGACAAAGATCATCACCAAAACGAACGAACTTGTACAAATTTGTAATGAAATCGTGCAAGAAAATGATTTTCTCACAGTAGACACGGAATTTGTGCGTGAGAAAACCTATTGGCCGAAGCTCTGTTTAATCCAAATGGCAACGGATAAAATCGAAGCGATCATCGACCCACTTGCGCCCGGCATCGACTTGGCTGCCTTTTTTGAGCTTATGCAAAATGAAGCCATTCCAAAGGTTTTTCATGCGGTCCGCCAGGATGTTGAAATTTTCGTCAGACTAACAGGCGCCGTTCCCACCCCCCTTGTCGACACACAAATTATGGCGATGGCTTGCGGTTTTGGTGACAATGTTGGGTACGACAAGCTTGTTTCCACCCTCGCTAAAATCAACTTGAATAAACACGCGCGTTTTACAAACTGGGAACAACGCCCGCTTACGGAAGAACAGCTCGCGTACGCCATTGGCGATGTAACACACTTACGCATTGTCTACCGTAAGCTTAAAAAACGCCTCGAACAAAAACAACGCAGTTCCTGGCTGGCCAGCGAGATTGAGCCGCTCACCCGCCCTGAAACCTATCTGCAGAACCCAGAGGAAGCTTGGAAACGCATTAAAACCCGCTTCACTAAGCCGCTGAATCTTGCCATCCTTAAGTACTTAGCTGCCGCCCGGGAACGGATGGCGCAAGCCAGCGACATCCCCAAAAGCTTTGTCCTGAAGGACGAAACGCTGGTTGAACTTTCAGCCTACCCACCGAAAAAACCTGAGGACTTTAAAAAACTTAGAACGTATTCTCCCAGATTAAAAGAGCCCAAAGTTGCAGCAATGGTTTTAGAGAGCATTCAAACGGCCATTGCCAGCCCTAAAAATCAGTGGCCGATCAAAGCCGACAAAGCCATTTTAGCGGTAAAGGAAGCCACGGTTCTTGAACTCCTCCGCTTTTTGCTTAAGGCCAAAGCCCAAGAACTACGTGTCTCGCCAAAGCTGATTGCGTCTGGGGATGACCTGGAAGCGCTTGCCATGGATGACGATGCGGATATCCCTGCCCTGAAAGGCTGGAGACTAGAGGCTTTCGGTACTCTGGCCTTGGCTGTTAAACGCGGCGAGCTTCTATTCGGA
>CAYGJW010000086.1:0-6809 GCA_964350415.1 uncultured Alphaproteobacteria bacterium | reverse complement strand
CACGATAAGCTATCCACATCTTCAAAAAGAGCGTGCAACAGCTCTAAGCTTGTCTTAGGGTCCATAAAATAGGTTTGTATCGCGTGGCCATACACGAACTCGTTTTTAGCACGTGCATCTATCAGTTTCTTAATTTCAGTATTCTCATCAGGATGTTCTAGGGCGTATAAGGTAAAAACATCTAACTGATAATACAATTCAGGCCTTGGGGCTTCAACAAAAGAGCGCAATCTTTGCTTTGTTTCATCTGTAAGGATTTCAGGATTTTCTGCTGTAAGCTCAATAAGTTGTTGCTTCACCTTTTCTAAGTGATGGGCATCAAGTACATTATTTTTATGTAAGGCAAGCTCTGCAATTATATTGATCTCTGGGGCGCTATATTCTTTCGGTTTTTCGCCAAAAATAAGATCCAGTTTTCTATCTCTATTGTCTAAATGATTAAGAATTTGGCCAACTATAATTCCAGAAAAGAATTTAGAGTAATTTGTATGCATTGTTTGTAGAACGCCATCTTCCCACCAGTCATGATCTTTTAAACGCACAATAATATCTTGATAAATCTCATCACTGATGCTGTAATATTCATGGTCATGTAAGGCCCGAAGCACTTGCATCAGGCTTTGGATGTGAAAATCCGCTTCTTCTCGATTCAGTGTCTTCTCTTTAATATTCCAAGTTCGATCCTCATCTTTCACTGTCGTAAACAAACGCTCAATCGCCTGATAGAACTGTTCGGGAATCATAACGGCAAGAGCTGGTCCTGTTTGGAGGGTGCCTTTATAAATATCGCCTGCATTTCTATGAGACTCTAGAAGTTCGGGTAAAGTCATATTTTTTGCAAATTGAGTTCGTACATCCCAAGGGAGCGCGCCTAAGATGCCCAAGTTCTTTGAGATTGAATCTGAAAGCGCAACAGCGCGTTGCTCTGCTGCAAGTTGTTCTTCTGTGCCTATTCTGAAGAATGCTTTGTTACCCTCGTTATCTGATAAGGTGTAGGATACCTCATCGCGATCAAGATGAAAAGTTTCATCCTTTAAGGCTTTCATGACATATTGCAGTCCAATTTTAGGAAGACTGCTAAGTATGTCATCAAATTTTTCTCTGTCATTTTCATCAAATTCAACTTGATAGATTTTACCGAGTGATCTGAATTTAATATTTTTATTAGCCCATAAGATCACGGCTGCAGCTTGTTGAATGGGCTGTTGGTCTGCAGGAATCGTTGTATTAACAGAAACCCAGTCATTCAGGTCGGGGACCCCTGCATGTGTTATGTGCGGTACGGATGACAATCCTGTGAATAACAGTGCTGCAAAAGCAGCTTTTCTGAAAGAATGAAGTGTAAAGTGTCTATTCATTGGATAATCCTTTGTAAAAATATGTCTTAAAGATAGTGTCTCAAATAAAAATTAAGAAATGATTAAGACGTTAGAGAAGGGCAATAAAAAAGTCCTTCGTAACAGTTCATATTTAATTATGTTGTGTTGTATTTTAAGTGTCTTTTCGTATTAAAAATTATTTTTCTAATAAGTTTTTGAGTTCAAAAAGCGCATCCAGGGCTTGGCGCGGTGTTAGGTCATCCGGGGTGATTTTTCCAAGCTTTTCCGCCAAAGGGCTGATGGCTTGTGGTTGCACAATTTCCTGCGGTGTTTCAGCTTGGCTGTGCTCAAACAGGGGGAGGCTGTGAATCGGATCAATGCTGACGGCAACCGTTGAGGATGACTCGAGCTTTCCAAGAATTGTCCGGGCCCGTTTAATCACAGTTTCAGGTAGCCCTGCGATTTTAGCCACATGAATGCCGTAAGAACGGTCGGCAGTGCCGTCGATGACTTTGTGCAAGAAAATGACCTCGTCGTTCCACTCTTTTACAGATACAGTGTGACAGGACAGGCCCTTCAGGCTTTTCTCTAAGCATGTAAGCTCATGGTAATGCGTAGCAAACAAGCTGCGGCATTTGTTGCTGTTGTGCAAATGCTCAACGGCGGCCCAAGCAATGGAAAGCCCGTCATAGGTTGCGGTGCCGCGGCCAATCTCGTCAAGAATAACAAAGGCACGTTTACGGGATTGATTCAGAATCGTTGCCGTCTCAATCATTTCAACCATGAAGGTTGATTGCCCGCGAGCAAGATCATCTGCCGCACCAACCCGTGAGTAAATGCGATCGATTAATCCAATGTGCGCAGATTTGGCCGGTACATAACCACCCATGTGCGCCAGAATTGCAATTAGCGCATTCTGTCTAAGGAATGTGCTTTTACCCGCCATATTAGGCCCTGTGATCAGCCATAAGCGTTGGTCCTTGCCGTCCAGGGCGCAATCATTGGGTGTGTAGTCTGCGCGGCTGCTTTTAAGCACCTGCTCAACGACGGGATGGCGGCCATCTTTGACATTAAAGGCTAGACTTTCATCCATTTTAGGGCGTGCGTATGATTGGGTATGCGCCAGGTGCGCATGGCTTAAGTACACATCCAGGCCGGCAATCGCTTTGGTCGCAAGCTTAATGTCTGCTGCACGGGTTTTAATAGCGCTGAGTAATTCTTCAATAAGCCGCAGCTCAGTTGCGTGGGCCATGTCACCGGACTTATTGAGCTCTGATTCAAGCTCAGCAAGTTGGGTCGTTGTAAACCGCACGCTGTTCGCAAGGGTTTGCCTGTGGATGAAAGGTTCTTGCAGTTTGTCTGCGTGGGTTGGGGTCACATCAACAAAATAACCTAGTACATTGTTGTGCTTAATCTTTAGGGAATTAATGCCTGTTTGCTTCACATAATCGGCTTGCAGGTTCGCAACAAGGCGTTTGCCTTCACTTTGTAAGGTTCTGAATTTATCAAGCTCAGGGGCATAGCCTGTTTGAATAATGCCGCCATCACGAAGCAATGCCGGAAGTTGAGGTGATAAGGCTTGGGTGAGTTTTGCAATCAGCTGCTCATGGATGCCAAGTGCTTGGGTCAAGGCTTGAAGGTTTTTAGGTGCAGCCTTAAGTTCTTGCGTATCCAGCATATCACGCAACTGGCTTGATACCTGAAGTCCATCCCGAATGGCGGCTAAATCCCGGGGGCGGGCCCGGTCCATAAGAATACGCATCAAGGCCCGTTCAAAATCTGGACAGGTTTGCAGGATGGTCCTAAGGCTGTCCCTTAAAGGCGCTTGGTCATAAAAATAGCGAATGCTGTTCTGCCGCTTTAGGATTGGCTCTAGCTGCGCGAGGGGGGCATGCAGGTGCTCAGCCAAAAGCCGCGCCCCTGCAGCAGTAAGGGTCTGGTTTATAACGGCAAATAGCGTCCCGGTTTTTTGGCCTGAGAGTGTATAGAAAAGCTCTAGATTGCGGCGTGTTGATGGGTCCAGCTCCATATGGGCGCTGTGATCAATTTGTTCAGGCCGCGACAGGGGCGGCATAACCCCTTTTTGAGTCAGGTCAATGTAATCAAGCAGCGCCCCAAGTGATGCAATCTCTTGTTTTGAGAACGTACCAAGCCCTTCAAGCGTCGTCACCCCATAAGCATTGAGAAGTCTGGTTTCTGAAGCCTTAGGGCTGAATTTAATGGCAGCCTGAGTAACAATATGTCGTTCCCATGGTTTAAGGGCTTGAGCAAGCTGTTCATTCGTATAATTTTTCTCAGAGATAAGAATTTCTTTGGGGTTTAAGCGTGCAAGTAGATCCGTAAGACTTGAAAAGCTAAGATTCTCGCACTTAAGGTCACCTGTTGAAAGGTCAACCCAAGCCAAAGCATACGCTGTTTTCTCCCCAACCAACGCACAGAGATAATTGTTTGAATGTGCTTCCAGTAAGCTTTCTTCAGTGATTGTACCAGGCGTAATAATCCGGACAACATCCCGCTTAACAACCGATTTCGCCCCACGTTTTTTCGCCTCAGCAGGGTTTTCCAGTTGTTCACAAACCGCCACCCGATGCCCTTTTGTGATTAACTTTTCAAGATATCCTTCACTTGCATGAAAAGGTACTCCGCACATGGGGATATCCTGATCGTCGTGCTTGCCGCGCCGCGTCAAAGCAATATCAAGCTCCCGCGCTGCAACCTCAGCATCTTCAAAAAATAGCTCATAAAAATCACCCATTCGGTAAAAAAGCAAGCTATCGGGATGGGCTTGTTTGATGTCCAAGTATTGTTTCATCATCGGGGTCATAAAATGGCTCTTTTGTTTAATTTCGTCGTTAAAGATTTTAGCTGAACAAGGTGTTCAGCTGGCAATTTTCGCCTAGAACTGAACCTAAAATATCTCATTTTAAACTTTTCTACATATGGCTCTTTTATTTCATTTCGTCGTTAAATCTCTGGGGCGAACAAGGCGTTCAGCCGGCGGTCTTTGCTTTGAATTATTCTCGAGATATTAGTCTAAAATGCTTTATTATAAAATGTTTTTTGTAAGGAACGAATAACAGTGAGTTTTTGGCCTTTTTCATAGGGTTAAAAGGCCTTTTAATGCTTAATATATAGTCTGTATAGTTGCTAGTTTAAAACAAAGCGTGGCGTGAATTAAATCATTGTTTTTAATGCATTTATTCAGAATCTTCAATATCCGCAATATTTTCTGCAACAAATTGGGCTATGCTTCCTTTTGGACGAATCTCGCGCGGTAGAGCACCTGTTGCAATGAAGCGGGTGGATTCAGCAATATTGTTCGTGTGATCCCCAACCCGTTCGATGTTCTTTGCGATGAAAATAAGCTGGGTGCATGCACTCACCTGATCTGGATTTTGCATCATGTGCTTAATGACGGCGTCAAAAATCTTAGAGTATCGGTCGTCGACCTCTTCATCTTTTCTCCAAAGCTCCAGGGCTTTTTCCACATCGTTGTGTTTAAAAGCTTCGGTTGTATCTGCAAAAATCTCTAAAACTTTTCTGCCAAGCCGATCAACATCATCAACCAGAAGTGGCGGCAGTTGAGTCGAAATGGATAAGGCGCGCTTTGCAATGTTTGTTGCATGGTCGCCAATTCGTTCAAGATCACTTGCAATTTTTTGGGCGGCCAGAATCATTCTAAGGTCAATCCCAACAGGCTGCCTGAGTGCGAGCATCTGAATCGTAAGGTTAACAATGTTCTGTTCCGCATCATCGATAATTTGATCTTCTTCGATAATCTCAAGTCCTGCAACGCGGTCCTGATTGGAAAGTGTTTGTAATGCGCGTGTCATTTGCTTAGCAACAAGAGTACACAATTCAAGGACTGAATCCTTTAGTGTGCTAAGTTCTTGATCGTATGATTTGACAATATGCCTTGATTCCATGACTTACCTTTTTGTATTACAGAACTATTCTAACCGAATCTTCCCGTAATGTAACTCTGAGTTTGTGATTCTGTCGGATTTGTGAAAATTTGTGACGTTAAGCCATACTCAACAAGGGCGCCCATATGCAAAAAAGCGGTTCTTTGTGAAACCCGGGCAGCTTGTTGCATTGAGTGGGTAACAATGATGATTGTATAATTACGCCGGAGCTCATCAATAAGCTCTTCAACTTTGGCTGTAGCAATGGGATCCAGAGCTGAACAAGGCTCATCCATAAGGATGACCTCTGGGTTAATGGCAATGGTACGTGCAATACAAAGTCGCTGCTGTTGGCCGCCAGAAAGGGACGATGCCGGCTCATCTAAACGGTCCTGGACTTCTGTAAGCAGGCCTGTTTTCTCTAAGCACTGATGCACAAGTTCATCGAGTTCTTTTTTCGAAGACGTTAGGCCATGAATCCTTGGTCCATAAGCGACATTGTCGTAGATTGATTTTGGGAAAGGATTTGGTTTCTGAAAAACCATCCCAATTTGTGTGCGAAGTAAGACAGGATCAACACGCGGGTCGTAGATATCTTTGCCATCAAGCTTGATGCTGCCTCGAATTCGGCACCCCTTGATCGTATCGTTCATACGGTTCACTGAACGAAGCAGTGTTGACTTGCCGCACCCAGAAGCCCCAATCAGTGCGGTAACCTCTTTTTCGTAAATATTAAAAGAGACATCTTTTACAGCGCGTTTATCGCCGTAATAGATATTAATTCCGCGAATTTCCAGTTTTATAGGTTTATCTTTTTCAATCGTATCAAGCATTGCTTAGCGCCCTTTTTCAAATCGGCCTCTAAAGAGAAGCGTAAAGAGATTAATACTGACAAGCAGCAGAACAAGAATAAGAATCGCAGCGGAGGCCTTCTCAACATAGCCTGCTTCTGGACTGGTTGCCCAAATGTAGATTTGTACAGGTAGAGCCGTCGCAGGGTCTGAAAGGCTTTTAGGAACATCCGCGATAAAAGCAACCATCCCAATCATTAATAAGGGTGCGGTTTCACCAATTGCCCGTGAGATACCCAGAATCATGCCTGTGATAATTCCGGGCATTGCGGCGGGTAGAACATGGTGAAAGACCATTTGATTATGGGAAGCCCCTAAGGCAAGTGCGGCTTCGCGTATGGAATGGGGAAGCGTTTTTATGGAAGCCTGGGTCGCAACAATTGTAATCGGCAGGATAAGCAGGGATAAAATAAGGCCGCCAACAAAGGATGCGGAACGCGGGGCCCCAAAATATTGGACAAAAATAGCTAAACCAAGCAGGCCAAATAAGATAGAGGGGACAGCGGCAAGATTTTTAACATTCACTTCAATCAGGTGCGTCCAGAAGTTTTTGGGCGCAAATTCTTCCAAATAAAGTGCCGTTAAAACGCCCAAAGGAAAAGCAATGGCAACTGTGACAATAAGCAAAAAGAGTGATCCCATCAGCGCGCCAAGTACGCCGGCAAGCTCAGGTTCCCTAGAATCGCCTGCTGAAAGAAATGTCCAATTGAAACGGGTGCGAATACGGTGCTCAG
>CAYGJW010000085.1:0-6857 GCA_964350415.1 uncultured Alphaproteobacteria bacterium | reverse complement strand
ACCGTGCAAAAAGTGGTGTTCAAAAAGAGCGCAAGCGTGCCAATCGTGCAAAAAGTGGCGCAGAAAAAGAGCGTAAGCGTTTAGAGAAAGAACGCAAGCGTGCTGCGAAACAAACAAATGAGCTTAAAAAAGCGAGTAAAAACGCGAAGAAGAAAAAGAAATAATTTTTTCCATTTGCCATAAAAAAAGCCCTTCCATATGGAGGGGCTTTTTTTTGAGCTTTTAAGAAAAACTATACGCTGAGATTTCTCAATCAAAATCTTTTGATAAGGCAGCACGTACGGCACCTGTTAACTGTGTAGAGTGTGCATAGGCCTCATGGGAGATACCTAAGCTTACCTGCGCTTCAGAGTCTTTAAATGCAGCAATAGAAGCCGCATCAAAGACAAAGTGTGCGAACTGCACAGAAGAGGCCTTACCGTCTGCATTCGTCCGGTCCACATCAACTTCAGGAATGCCCACAATTTTCTTGCCTGCAATCTCAATATAAAAAGTTTCTTCAACACCGCCCAAAGATCCTAAAAGCTGTTTGCGCGCTGCAGGGTTCGGAATTTCGAACATCACCGTAGCAACCAATTCATTACCTTGTGGAATCAAAGGATTATACGTGGCCAGTTCATCAACAAGCTGTTCATCGCCACCTTTTTCAATATAGACCATTTCCTGAACTTGGTAGACCATGGTGTCAAAATTCTCAAAATAGAACATCGCATAGGGCCCAACCGCTACCCGGCGGTCTTTTTTTACCTCAAGCGAAGCTTTACGCTTTTCACTGCGAACTTTTACGTAATCTTCATATGCCAGAATATCTTCACGGCTAATTTGTTTTTTATTCATTAATCTACCTTAATTTCAATACCATAAGCTTGGGCAAAAAGTTCGATTGGATGTTTCGATACTTTTGGAGTCTGATGTTTTTCATCAGCCATCTCCAACCCTTGAACAATGTGCATGCCAGCTAACGGACATTCCGACGCCAAATGCTGCTTTGCACCCTTCTGCACCTGCTTCACAACAGGTTTCCCAGTTTTAATCGCAATATCAAAGTTCTTTTTCTTAACGCCCCATGCGCCGCCATGTCCGGAGCATCTTTCGATAACTTGCAAGTCAATGTTTGGGATTAAACGCAACATATCCGCGGCCTTCGCGCCCATATTTTGCGCCCTTGAATGACAAGCAAGATGCAAGCTAACGCCACCCTCAAGCGCTTCAATTCCTGGGGCAAGTCCCTTCGTTTTATGCAGGTCAATGATATATTCGGTTACATCATAGGTGGCTTTACTCAGCTTTTTAACACTTGCATCATCCGGCAAAATAAGCGGCCATTCAAACTTCATCATCAATGCGCAAGAGGGCACCAGGGCAATAACGTCATACCCTTTATCAACCCACTTATTTAGGTCTTCGGCGACATGTATTGCTTTTTCTGAAACTTTTTTAATATCGCCTTGCTCCAGGAACGGCATACCGCAACAGCCGGGATAAACGACCTCAACTTCAACACCGTTTTTAGCTAGAATTTCCCGGGTAGCAAGCCCAATTGATGGAACATTGTAGTTCCCTGTACAGGTGGCATAAATAACAGCCTTACGTCCGACTGACGGTGCAGTTACAACAGGAGTTAAAGGCTGTTTTTTTGCCCGTAAAACCAGTGTTTCCCCAGTATACTTGGGTAGTGCTGCACGCCGGTCTACCCCTGTCACTTTTTCCATTAAAGGCCGAGTAATCTTGTTTTTTTCCTTCAGCGCCCAGTTGGTCATACCGGGTAGTGCCGTACCCATATGCCCAATGGCATCCGTGTCTGCCATTGCTTTATCGACAAATTTAACCTCGCCGCGCTTATGCTCAGCAGCCCTGTGGCGCAGCATCAAGTGCGGGAAATCAACATCAAAGCTGTGAGGCGGTACATAAGGACACTTAACCATGAAGCACATATCACAAAGCGTACATGCATCAACAACCTTAGGAAAATCCTTGCTGTCAACAGAATCTAGCTCCATCGATTCAGAATCATCTATAAGATCAAATAACGTTGGGAACGAATCACACAAATTAAAACAGCGCCGGCACCCATGACAAATGTCAAAGACGCGGCGCAGTTCTTTATCGATGGCTTCTTCATTGGTAAATTCGGGGTCCTCCCAAGGGATTGAATGCCGCGTTGGCGCTTCTAAACTTCCTTCTTTCATGGCAGGACCTCCAAACTTATTATGAATTATTGATCAAGGGCATCAAGAGCCTTTGTGAAGCGACCAGCGTGTGAACGCTCAGCTTTAGCAAGCGTTTCAAACCAGTCAGCAATTTCGTCAAAGCCTTCTTCACGTGCTTCACGGGCCATGCTTGGATACATGTCTGTGTATTCATGGGTTTCGCCCGCAATTGCAGCTTTAAGATTGTCGCTTGTTGAACCGATAGGCTCACCTGTTGCAGGATCACCCACTTCTTCAAGATATTCAAGATGGCCGTGGGCATGACCCGTCTCGCCTTCCGCAGTTGAGCGGAAAACAACAGCAACATCATTATATCCTTCGATGTCGGCTTTTTGTGCGAAATAAAGATAACGACGATTGGCTTGAGACTCGCCTGAGAAAGCCTCTTTTAAATTTTGTTCAGTTTTAGAACCTTTTAAAGACATGGAACACTCCTTGAAAACATCACTTAAAACGCGAATGCGCTTTTAACCTGCACTTAACATAGGCATTTTTTACAAAGAATCAACGAAGGATTATACGAAATAAGCTTTAAGGGTGAAGCAGCAGACCAAAGTTTCATACGGTTTAGCTTGATCTCTGCACGTTGATGGCTGCACAAGGAATAAGAAACGACGTGTATTCCTGATACACGAGGATACAAAATGTCTCATTTTAACTGTGATGGTAGCAAGCGACCTTATGCCCTTCATCAACCCGCTCATATTCCGGCATTGAAGTTGCACAAACATCAGTGGCTTTTGGACAGCGGGTTCTGAAAGGACATCCACTTGGCGGGTTGAGCGGTGAAGGAATATCCCCTTCTACCAACATATGCTGCTTATTTTTTTCGAGCTTTGGATCAGGGATTGGAACTGCTGAGATCAAAGCTTGAGTATAGGGATGGCGTGGGTTTGCATAAAGCTCATTACGATCAGCAAGCTCCACAAGTCTACCCAAATAGAATACGCCAATACGGTGACAAATATGCCGAACAACACTCAGATCATGGGAAATAAACACCAACGACAAGTTCATTTCTTTTTGCAAATCCATCAACAGGTTAACGATTTGTGCTTGAATGGACACATCTAAAGCACTGACCGGTTCATCGCAAACAATCAACTTAGGCTTTAGGATAATCGCTCGGGCGATACCGATTCGCTGACACTGGCCGCCTGAAAATTCATGCGGGTAACGGTTAACATACTCTGTACGCAGGCCAACTTTACCCATAACATCACGCACACGCTCAAGACGTTCCGTATGATTCAGCTTAGGCTCAAAAGTCCGCAAAGGCTCCGCAATAATTTCGCCCACTGTCATACGCGGATTCAATGACGCTAACGGATCTTGAAAAACAATCTGCATGTCTTGTCTAAGCGCCAACATTTGATCTTTTTTTAAGGACGTTAGCTCCTTTCCCATCCAAGTTACAGAGCCACCTGAAGGCTTAATCAATTGCAGAATAGCCCGGCCCAGCGTCGATTTTCCGCAACCGGATTCACCAACCACACCAATGGTTTCGCCTTCATAGATATCAAAAGACACCCCGTTAACTGCCCGTAATAAATCAGGCTTTGCAAAGATTTTTCCCTTACGGCGTACGGGGAATGTCACATGTAGATCTTTGATGGAACAAATAACTTTTTTGCTCATAATGCCTCCAAATGACAGGCTTTGCTTCGGCCTTCAGCAGCAGGCAACAAGTCAGGACGTTGTGTATGGCAAATATCCATCACATAAGGGCAACGCGGCGAGAATGAACACCCTGCTGGTATTGCATTAAGATTTGGCGGCTGTCCAGCAATCGTTGCAAGCTTTTCTGAACGCTCTTCATCCAGGCGCGGCATTGATTTCAGCAAGCCTTGTGTATAGGGATGCTGCGGGTTTGCAAAAATCTCATCCACCGTTCCCGTCTCAATAATGCGCCCGGCATAGACAACCAGTAGTCGGTCACACACACCAGCAACAACACCCAAGTCATGGGTAATGAGGGCAATGGCTGTTCCAAATGCTTTACGCAGATCCTTCATCAGATCCAAAACTTGCGCTTGCACCGTGACATCCAAGGCTGTTGTTGGCTCATCCGCAATCAAAAGCTGTGGCGAACACAGGAGCGACATTGCAATCATCACCCGTTGCCGCATTCCCCCTGAAAGCTCATGGGGAAAGGCACTTAAACGGCGTTTAGCTTCTGGGATACGAACAAGCTCTAGCACTTCAAGGGCTCGGATTCGTGCTTGCTGCTTGTTCATACCCTGATGGGCAATCAGCACTTCTGCAAGCTGTCTTTCGATGTTCATATATGGGTTCAATGAAGTCATAGGATCTTGAAAAATCATCGACATTGAGCCACCACGGATTTGATTCAAGCGCTTAACTGGAATGTTCAGTATTTCTTCGTCCATGAAAGAAACAGAGCCTGAGGCACAGCCATTTGCAGCAAGCAGCCCCATAATGCTCATGAAAATTTGGCTTTTACCTGATCCTGATTCACCAACAACGCCAACGCTTTCGCCTGGATGCAGCTCAAAAGAAACATCATTCACAGCACTGACATCACCGTCAGCGGTGGCAAACGTGGTTGTTAAATTGCAAACCTTAAGAAGAGGTTTTTGCGTATCCATGAGCCTCTCCTAACGGTCTTTAGGGTCAAGGGCATCGCGTACCCCGTCACCGATAAAGTTAAAACAAAACAACGTAATCGCCAAAAATACAGCGGGAAAGATTAAGTTCCACGGCGCTACCTGAATCTGCTGAGCGCCCTCACTAATCAACACACCCCAACTGGTCATAGGCTCCTGCACACCGAGTCCTAGGAAGCTAAGAAATGCCTCAATAATGATTACTTTCGGCACCATCAACGTCACATAAACAATCACAGGACCGATAACATTAGGCAAGATGTGGCGGCGGATAATTCGGCCTTCTGAAACACCGCCCGCATGAGCGGCCTCAATAAATTCTTTTTTCTTAAGGCTTAGGGTCTGACCACGTACAATACGCGCCATATCAAGCCATTCGACGGCACCAATGGCAATAAATATTAAGATAATATTACGCCCAAAGAATACCATCAGCAAAATCACAAAAAACAGAAATGGCATGGCATAGAGAACATCGACAATCCGCATCATGAAGCCGTCTATTTTACCGCCCAAAAACCCTGCTGTTGCGCCCCAAGTGACGCCAATGAGCAAGCTGACCAAGGTTGCGACCAACCCGACAAGTAGTGAAATGCGTGCACCGTGCATTGTGCGTGCGAATAAGTCTCGGCCATTACTGTCCGTACCAAAATAATAGCCATCCTTGGAATGGGGTAATAAATCACCTTCCGCCCATTCCCAGTCCGGCGCACTATTAATATGCTCCCACGAGATATCATCATAAGGATGCGCGCCTAAGTAAGGTGCAAAAACAGCCAGCAATACGATGATGCCCAAAATAGCGCTGCTAATCACAGCCATACGATTTCGGAGCAACCGCCGCCCGGCATCTTGCCATAAGCTGCGACCTTGGACTTCCTGAACAACAGACGATTTTTGAGAGTTATCAACGTTCAAAGTTTTATTTGTCATAACGCACTCGCGGATCAAGGATTCCGTATAGGATATCAACGATCAGGTTGAATAGAATAATTAAAACCCCAAAGAAAACAACGATTCCCAAGACCAAGGTATAATCACGATTCAGCGCACCTTGTACAAAAAATCGTCCAATCCCTGGAATCCCAAAGATCTGTTCAATCACCACTGATCCCGTGATAATCCCAGCCGTTGCCGGCCCTAGGTAGGAAATAACCGGTAACAACGAGGCTCTTAAGGCATGCCGCCAGACAATAGTGAACTCAGATAAGCCCTTAGCATGGGCCGTACGGATGAAATTACTGTGTAGAACTTCAATCATACTACCGCGCGTTAATCTAGCGATATAAGCGATCTGCGGCAAAGCCAGCGATATAATGGGCAACACAATATAAGGCAGCGCCCCCTCGTTCCAACCACCGACCGGCAACCAGCGTAAAAGTACGCCAAAAATCAGCGTTAATACAGGTGCAATCACAAAGTTTGGAATGGTAATTCCAAACATGGCCACCCCCATAATACTGTAATCAATCCAGGTGTTTTGCCGAATTGCAGCTAAGGAGCCGAAGAATGTGCCTAAGAAAAAAGCAATAATAATCGCAGAAATTCCCAACTTTAGGGAAACAGGAAAGCCCTGAGCAATCAGCTCATTAACTGTAAAGTCCCGATATTGAAATGATGGACCAAAATCCCCACGCACGACATTCCACAAATAACGACCATACTGCATGACCAGGGGCTCATCCAGGTGATAGGCTTTTTTAAGGTTTGCTTCAATTTCAGGGGGCAGCTTACGTTCTGCATCAAAAGGGCCACCGGGCGTCATTTTGATCATAAAAAAGGCAAGGGTAATCAACGCCAAAAGCGTTGGGATTGCACTAAGAACTCTTCTAAGGGTATATGATAACACCGATGATCCTCACTTCTTTGCGTAATCTTCCCATAGAAGTTAAGGATACATCAAAAATTGATGAAGACAACACACATGACAATAAATGAACGCTATTCCAAATAAATGGAGCGGGCGAAGAGATTCGAACTCTCGACCCCAACCTTGGCAAGGTTGTGCTCTACCCCTGAG
>CAYGJW010000084.1:2162-6895 GCA_964350415.1 uncultured Alphaproteobacteria bacterium | reverse complement strand
AAGAATACGCGCCTTTATCGGCACTCAGGGCAACAACTGGACCGCCCTCCCCATCCTGAATTTTCATATGATACCCACCCGGAGCAATATAAACTTTTTCTGGCTGAACACTTAAGCCATCTATGGCCTCAAAGCATTCTTTGCCGCTCGATTTTGAAAGATGCTCCGCCATAATTTTTGTAAAAATTGCGGGCATATGCTGCGTTATAAAAATGGGCTGCTTAACCCTATCATCAATTTTATTAAGAAGTTTTCCAATTGCTTGAACACCGCCTGTTGATGCTGCAATCGCAATCGCTTTAGGTCTGATATTCTGGGCACACACCCTCAGTGGATTTGTTTCGGCAACCGCATCGACACTCTTTTTTACATGCTGGACAGATCCCTCCTGCCCTAAGCTATGGCGCTTGCTATACTTAAGCCCTCCAAGCTCTTTCACTTTTAGGAGTAGCTGCTGCTTAAAATGATCAGATTTCGATAGATCTAAGACAGACGATGGCTTTAGCAAATAATCTGATGCACCTGCTTCCAGGGCAATAACACTCATTTCTGCATTTTTCTGGGTTACAGATGATGCAATAATAATTGGAATACCCGCATCAATCTGGCGCAGTTTCTCCAAGGCCGCCATTCCATTCATGACCGGCATTTCAATATCCAAGATAATCAGGTCAGTCTTAGACTTATAGGCAGAGAAATAATCAACAACCTGCTGCCCATTAATTAAGCTTGCGGTAACTTCTATAGATGGATCTGTTTCCAATATCCGTTTATAGAACCCACGAACGACCAGCGCATCATCAACAATTACAACGTTAATCTTATGATTGAGAAGTGTCATGACCTCGATTGCCATCCGGCTAAATCAATCCCACCTCTGCGAATTTATCTTTTACAAGCTCGCTATCAAAAGGCTTCATGATATATTCATTAGCCCCCGCTTCAATTGCATTTTGAATAAATTGCACTTCATTCTGCGTCGTACAAAATAAAACGACTGGTGCCTGCCCATCCGGTTTACTTCTCAACTCACGCAAGAACTCAATGCCTGTCATAACCGGCATGTTCCAATCAAGTAAAATCGCATCTGGCATCGCCTGCTGGCAACAGGTCAGTGCCTCCTTGCCATTCTCAGCTTCTGATACTTCAAATTTTAGATCTTCGATGATTTTACGTGCGACTGTCCGAACAACACGTGAATCATCTACAATAAGACATGACTTCATTTTATCTCTCCCTTTTATTCATCTGATTAGCGCAGTTCTTATGCTGCATAAGATGATTTTTCTAGCTGTCTAACAAGTGCACTTGTATCCAGCACAACCAGCAAGGCATGCTCTAGCCGGAACACACCTGTTGTCAACATTTTCCAAGCACGATCTAATGTCGAAGGTGCCTTTTCCAATAATCCTTTATCGACTGTGCACACATCCCCAATATGATCAACCACAAGGCTGTAGAGCTCTGATTTCTCTTCAATAACAACATGCAAGTGTGGTTGATTTTTTTTCAGGTCATCCAACTTCAACACCTTCCTTAAACTGAGCGCTGCAATGATTCGACCTCGCAAATTCAAAGAACCCACCATCTGAGGTGGCGCTAAAGGAATTGGCGTTAGAACTTGCTCAGCCAGCACTTCACGAATGCAAGAAACAGGGATTCCTAGCAAATGCTCACCAACACAAACGGATAGAAACTGTTCTGCTGTTACAGAATCAGACAAACGATCTTTCTTGTTATATGGTGCACAATCTATACTAGAAATAAGGCGCCCCGTAGTACTTTTTCATAAACATCCTTTTTTCACTATAGCAACCAAATTCGTCCACGTCGATGTCTTCAGTTAAGCTCAGGTATTTACTCTATTTTTTTGTGCTAAAAATAATTTATGAACATCTAAGACAGCCATTGCCACGCCATTCAAAACAATTGACCCCATACTCTTGGAGTACTGCAAATTTTGATCAATTTTTTCGGATGTATGTACCACATCCATCAGCTGATTGACCACAAGACCAAGGCTCTGATCCGTATGCTTTATTACGAGCAAGGGAGCCATCCCATTATCAGGAAAACACCCCTTACTTGATAAGCTGACAAGCGGAAGAAGTATGCCATCTCTCTGCACAACAGGCTGGCCAGATGTTCTATTTTCTATCAACTCAGCGTTAATTTTATCAAGCTTAGATACTTGATCTAAAGGAACAGCCATAGATATGCTGTCATCAATTAAGAAAGTGATATAAGCGGTTTCAGGTTTAACTTCATCTGGTTTTTTTTCTGAACTTTTATGACAAAAATGCTTTGAATTTTCTTGAGGGATTAAATCTGAGATTCCGTTCATATCAAGAATCATAACAACTCTTCCGTCCCCTAATAGGGTATTCCCAGAGAAGACCGGGATGTCACGTAAAACAGATGCAACTGGTTTGACAACGACCTCCTCTATATCCAGGACTTTATCAACCAGCACACCAAACATAACGGCACCAATTTGACTAACAATAATATAGTTCTCACCAGCTTTGTCTAAGTTCTCGGCCTTCAATACCGCCCTTAACGAAATAAGGGGTAGCAATTGATCTCGCAATCTAAGTACAGGCGCGTCATGCACATATTCCACCTTATTCACAGCGCCTTTTGAAACATTGACCAGTTCTTTTACACTAATCTGAGGTACTGCAAATTTATGCCCACCAGATTCAACAATGAGCGTTTTAATAATGGCCAAAGTAAGCGGGATTTTTAGAATAACCTTCATCCCTTTTCCAGCCTCTGATTCCAAAGCAATATTGCCGCCAATGCGTTCAATATTTTTGTGCACCACATCCATTCCAACACCCCGTCCTGAAATCGAATTAACATCTTCAGCAGTTGAAAATCCTGGCTGCATGATCAGCATATAAAGCTCATCAAGGGGCATTTCTTTAAGTGCATCAGGTGTTGCGACACCCATTGCAATAGACTTCTCTTTAATCGTTTCAATATCAAGTCCGCGGCCATCATCTGCTATTTCAATGTAAACGTACCCGCCCTGGTGATAGGCGCTCAGCGTAATTTCTCCTGTCGACTTCTTTCCAGATTTTAGACGCTTATCCGGTGATTCAAGGCCATGACCGATCGCATTGCGCACCATATGCATCAGTGGGTCCTGGATAATTTCAATTACTTGCCGGTCAAGTTCTGTATCTTCACCGAGCATGTTCAATTGAACATCTTTTTTCGTTTCAACAGCCAAGTCCCTGACCAAGCGCGGCAGCTTACCCCAAGCCTTTTTAATCGGCTGCATTCGCGTCTTCATGACTTCCTCCTGCAATGCTGAGGTCACATGACTTAAGCGCTGTAAAGGCTGTGTAAATACTGAATTTTCATGACTCCGGGCAAGCTCTAGCAGTTGATTTCGGCTTAAAACAAGCTCGCTAATTGCAGACATCAAGCCTTCAAGATACTCAACCTTAACACGCACTGTTTGCGGTAAACTTGGCCCTTTGTACGCAGAAGTTCCTGAGACAGCATCATTAATAACTGGGGCTTTAGATGTGCGCGTAAACGCCGAATTTAGATCACCTACCCTCATATCTTGAAGGGCTTTGATCAAACTCTCATCGCATCCTGTGGGTTCCGCTTTATGAGCATCCAGCTCCTGTAATATGTCTCTAATTTGATCGAGTGTTTGCAGAATAAGAGATACATGAGATGCGCTAATTTTCAGCGCTCCGCTACGAGCATCACCCAATAAATCCTCCGCTGCGTGAGCCAATTTTTCAAGACGTGGTAGCCCTATGAAACCGCAGGAACCTTTAATTGTGTGCATGACACGGAAAATATTATCGAGCAGTGCTTCATCATGTGGGTTCTTTTCCCAAGCAACCAGCTCTGCATCAAGCATTGCAATCCCTTCGCCGGTTTCTGTTAAGAAATCACCTAAGAGCTCATCCATACCGCCGCCTCCTTATCAAGACATCAATACTTCTATTGAACATCAAATGAGGATGGGCCACAACCTTAAACAATTAAGACATATGTAATTTTTATCTAGGTAGGATATATTCTTAAGTGGTGCGCTCTGAGGGATTCGAACCCCCGACCCACGGCTTAGAAGGCCGTTGCTCTATCCAACTGAGCTAAGAGCGCTCCGAGGGGGTATGAGTAAAACTCATACAATCAAGTTTTGGGGCGAGTGACCGGATTTGAACCGGCGACATCCAGAATCACAATCTGGCGCTCTAACCAACTGAGCTACACCCGCCATTCACTTGACACCCCATTAAATCCTACAAATCCGCACAATAATCAAGCCCTATTTTCGATAAAGGCAATTTTAAGCACTAAACATACTAAAAATGCTTCCGTGAATCAAAGCACTCTGGTAGAGTGTCGGCTTGATAAAACAATGGTCATCTAAAGTTACAAATACAATTTGAATGCGTGAGAGATACAATGAAAGCTGTTAGCAATCTATTAGAAAAAATAAAAAGTGAAAATATAAAATTCATTAACTTCCGTTTTACAGATATGAATGGAAAATGGCACCAGCTAACTTTAGCAGCCAGAAACATTGATTCAGAAACGTTTAGTGAAGGCGTTCCATTTGATGCCTCCTCTGTTATCGGTTGGAAAAGCATCGATGATTCAGACATGCTCCTGATGCCGGATGTATCCTCTGCAGTTCTTGATCCTTTCGCAGCCCTAAAAACAATGATCATATCCTGTGATGTTGTCAGCCCTGATAC
>CAYGJW010000084.1:0-2062 GCA_964350415.1 uncultured Alphaproteobacteria bacterium | reverse complement strand
GATGTTGAGATGCATCACCATGAAGTTGCCCCCAGCCAGCATGAACTTGGCATTAAATACAACACGCTATTAAAATGCGCCGATAATATTCAGCTATATAAATATATTGTGCATAATGTTGCACACAATTACGGTAAAACGGCGACCTTTATGCCAAAGCCTGTTTTTGGCGACAATGGATCTGGTATGCACGTCCACCAATCACTTTGGAAAGATGGCAAACCGCTATTTGCAGGTGACAAGTACGGCAAGCTCTCTGAAACTGCTCTTTATTACATCGGCGGCATTCTAAAGCATGCGCGTACGCTTAATGCCTTTACAAATCCTTCAACAAACAGCTACAAGCGCCTTGTTCCAGGATACGAAGCCCCTGTCTATATTTCTTACTCAGCGAAAAATCGCTCCGCATCTTGCCGAATTCCTTATACGGCAAAAGAGAACGGGCGCCGGATTGAGATGCGTTTCCCTGATCCAACAGCAAATACCTACATTGCCTTTGCCGCAATGTTGATGGCAGGAATTGATGGTATTAAAAACAAGACCCTTCCTGGCGATCCTATGGACGTAAACCTATATGCCCTCAGTGATGAAGACAGAAACAAGGTTCCGATGCTTTGCACTTCTTTAACCGAAGCGATTAATGCCCTTGAAGACAACCATGACTTTCTAATGGGTGGGGATGTATTTACGCCGGAATTCATTAAAAGTTATGTGCAAATTAAACGTGATGAGATTGCTAAATTAGAATGCATGCCCCATCCTCTTGAGTTTAAAATGTATTATAGTCTGTAATAATACTTGACTTTTATACAAAAATCCCTGATAAAGACAGTTACATTAACTTATTTATCGGGGATTTTTATGAGCTTTTTAAAAAAAACACTTCTTATTATCAGCATAACCATTGGGCTAGCCTCTGTAAGTAAAGCTGAATACTATACTTTTGGACTTGATGAAAAAAATGCTCTTCCAACCATTCTAGAACTCTGTCAAAAACTTGACCAACATCGACTCGGGACAGCGACAGAAGCAGATTTTTCTATTGCTATTAAAGGACAACAATACCATATATTTTGCGATGCGGAACAACTGAAAGACCCTCTTAATATTCTTTCAAAAAAACGACTTAAAGAAATTCCTCAAGAAAAATTTGCCCACCATTTAAATAACAACACACTCTGCCTAACACGCGGCACTGAGTCCTCTTTTACAATTTCAGTGACTGGAACCCCAGCAAGCTTCAACCTTGTCAATAAACATAATATTTCTAGAATTAACAAATCCGCAAAAGCAGACAGATCTAAGGACGCAGAAGATCTACTCTATAAGATATATCAGCTTACTCAATCTAAAGATCTTGCGGCCAAGAAAAGCTTCCTTCTACTCGGCGAAGAAATGCAGCTCATTGAAAAATCTGGGGAAGACTTTACCCCAATCTTTGAAGTTCTCTCAAAAGAAGAACCTCTTAATGCTAGCAACATAGCGGACTACCGTGCAGATATTCTAAAGATGCTTCAGGATGGGTACATTTCTGTTGTACATGTCGCTCACGATCAACGCATTAAGATTATTCTTAACACTCCAGAATGCCTTCTCTACAACATTAACTACGACATTGCAGCGCCTCAACATGCCGGGGGCCTGGATCTAGCTGGTCTTTTAGCCGCTGCCGCCGCCAAACAAAAACCTGTTGCTGTTGACAAAAGACTTGGACTTTTTTGGCAGCCTTCTCAGCTTTATACAGTGAGTAGCCAGCAACACAGGGCACCAACATTCCCAGATTTTGCCAATGATAAAAAGGCGTTGAATGCCCTAAAATCTCATTTTAGATCTTGTCATTATGACAATTCAATTTGCTTGGATGAAAACATCTACCAAGTTACATCTGGCTTAAATGATCGTATCTTTTTTGAAGATGACCGCCTAGATGCAATCACTTTTGATAATACGGACATAACAAAAACTCATTGGTATACGTTCACTTTCAGAACTTATGGTGAATTCATACTTGGACTTAATCAACATATTGGCGATGATCAACGCCCAACCGTAGAAACCCAGA
>CAYGJW010000083.1:0-6916 GCA_964350415.1 uncultured Alphaproteobacteria bacterium | reverse complement strand
GCAGCACCCGCAGCCAGGGCACTAACTTGCCAGTTCCACATCATCCAGCCTGTCGTCGTGAAATAGAAAACCCGGTCATCAGGCTTAACATCGCCGTGATATAAATGTTCTTTCAAGTGCTGAATCAGTGTGCCGCCAACGCTATGCACGATACATTTGGGCGCACCGGTCGTGCCGGAAGAAAACATGATGTAAAGCGGATGATCAAAGGCCACGCGCTCAAACGCGATGGTTGTTGGTTCGAAATTATCCAGAAGTAGATTAAAGTTCTGATTATCCGGAATGTCCGCTTTAATGTAGGGGATAATGATTGCGGCTTGCAAAGATGGCAGTTCGCTTTCGATCTCCTGAAGCTTTTCAAGGCTGGAGAAGCTTTTACCGTTGTAATAGTAGCCGTCTGTACTAAACAGAACTTTCGGATCAATTTGTTTAAAGCGATCAAGCGCCGCCTTGGTGCCAAAGTCTGGTGAGCACGAAGACCAAATCGCCCCCAGCGAGGCAGCCGCGAGCATAGCAATCAGCGTTTCTGGTGTGTTGGATACAAAGCCGGCAACCCGGTCGCCCTTAACAACGCCCATGGCGCTGAGGGCTTGGGCCAGTTGCGAGACCTTATTATAGAGCGTGCGGAAGCTGAGGGTTTGTTTGACCTTTTCCTCACCCCAGAAAATAACAGCATCGGCGTCATCGGTGCGACGAAGCAGGTTCTCTGCAAAGTTAAGCCGGGCATTGGGGAACCATTTGGCGTCCATCATGTGGCCGTCGTGGTTTAAATAGGGTGCTGCACCTTTGTCACCAATGATTTTGCTGTGATCCCACACGGCATTCCAAAAGGCCTCGGGGTGGTCAATCGACCAATCATAAAGATCAGAGAATGTACCAACGGATGCATCATTAAGATGCTTGATAAGGTCCGTTACATTCGCATTTTTAATGCTCTGTTCTGATGGGGTCCAAAGAATTGGGTTCATGGTGCACTGTCCCTGATAATTGTTCGCTTCTCTTTCTATCATTCTGAATTTAAATATGCTAGGTGTCACTTAATAAAAAATTACAATCGTTACGGGAGACGAATTATGCTGAAGCGTTATATACTTATCATTTTTGTTCTTATTGGCTTTTCATCAGGGGTTCGTGCAAACTGGAATGAATTTAATACAAGCGTTGCTTCGGCACGTGCGGATGTTTGGTCCTCACAAAAAATTGCAGCGTATAACCAATCAGACCTTGGCTTACGGGCGGCATATGGCCGTCTATTTATGACATTTAACGCTTTTTTCAATGTTTTTGAAAATTCTATGAAATTTCAAGAGGGCGCTTTTCCAATTACAGATGCTGACTACCCGCATATTACAGCTTGTTTAAGGATGTATCATGAGTCGATGCAAGAATTCACTCAGATTCTTAAGGGTGAAGGGGCGAATGACCAAGGGCTCTTTAATCTGAGTCATGAGGATCTTAGTTTTTATGACGATGAGCGTTTTTCTGCGGTTTTTCCAGAGCGTCATTTAATTGCAGGTGCGAAGGATGGGGAGTTCATTGCTCCCGCTAATTTGGTAAAGTGGGCAAATTTAATTCATGCGGGCATCGCTAATGAAGGATTTCGATCCGTTATTGTGTGCGCGAATCCAATGGCGTTGACAAATACAGCAGAAAAACCTGATAAGCAAATGTGGATTAATTACATGCAGGCACTTGTTAAGCAGCAGAATGTTTGCCTGCAAATTGCTTACCTCTTCAAGCCGCAACCGGCCCAGCCAGACTCGGCACTTGTAAGGCAAGTTGTTGGGCAAATTTTGGGTGAGGATGTCCCCAAATTAAATGAACTTTTGGCAGCAACAACACAAGCGCTTACGTTGGGCAATGCAGAGAAGGCTCAGTATAGATTAGCCTTTGAAAAATATGCTGAGGTTTGCGAGCAAATTGTTATCACAATGCGAAAGATGCGTCTGTATACACCCGATGGGCTGGTTTTTAATGACGGTGCCATAAGCCCAGAATTGATCTGGAAAGCGCTCTTAAAAGCTTTTTATACAGATCGCACTCAAGCACTTTGTGGTCAAAAAAATGATTTTCAAGTTGCCGCATTTAATGCGCTTATGCAGGCGACTGGCTTCAATCCTACTTCCTATTTACAGCGGATGCTGAAGGCTGCGAATAGCGCGTGGAATCATGCAAGCATGCTGGGCGTTATAACAATTTATGATCGAATCAGCCTGGAAGAAGTGTTTCGTTTTATCGCGAAGCTTTTTAAAGATAAGGATTTTTTAACCCGTGTGGAAGACATTTGGCAAGCAGATACAATAGAGAAAGCTGAGAAACTGAAAATAATGTTAGCTGACTTTTTTGCTCAATTTAAAGAACTGAAGGTTGATCAATAAGATTGTGTTGTAGGGAGTTTTAGGATGAGAGATTTAATTTACATTGCACTTATTGTTGTTGGGCTGTCGCCGTCGTCTTACGCAAACTGGGAAGACTTTGCAGAAATGGTGCCTGTGGTACAAAAGGATTATGAGCTTTCCAAAAAAGTGGCTTTAGAAAATAGATCCAGTGTTGGGTTGCGGGCCGCTTACGCCCGATCGTTTTTGCTTTTTTATATGTTTTTTAATAAGTTCTCAGCGGCAATAAATCATGAAAAAGATGCGCTGAAAATTGAAGCTAAGGACACAGATCATATATTGGCGGCATTAAGGGCTTATCACACCGTTATGCAAGATTTTGTCCAAGTGCTGAATTCAGAAGGGGATAACGCCGAGAATGTGTTTGAGTTAAAGGCGGAAGATTTAGCTTTTTATGAGGAAAAGGAACGTTTCGGTGGTTTGTTCAATTCCTTGGAAGGCTGCGTTAAACGCTATCTGTGGCCGGGGTCATCGGCAGGTAAGTTTTTCACAGGTCGAAACTCAGTTAGTCCGGTTACGCTCGATAACTGGGTTGGCGATATGCATGATATGTTTGCTGCGGAAGATTTCAGAAGTCTTGTCTTGAGAAAGAACCCAGCAGAATCCTTACCCGCTGTGCCGAAGAGGGATGGTTTAATTAAGACTTGGGCCAGTTATAGGGGCATGGTTGCGGAGCAGCCCTTGCTTTGTTTGCAGGTCGCTTATTTCCTATTCCCTCAGCCAACACCGCCCAGTAAGGATGCTGTTGAAGATGCCGCGGTGTTCCTTCTGAGTGAGGGAAAGCAAGCGTTGATTGCAAAACAAGAAGCCGCAGGAACAGCTTTACAGGAATCGGCAGATCAGCGCTATAAACCGGAAGCTGGTGTATACTTTCAAAAGGCTTTTGAATCATTTGGATTGCTTTGTAAAGAAACAGCGTCGTTGATGACACGTTTGTGTGATTTTACACCGGTAGGGGCGCAGCTTCAGGGCGGCAACGGGCAAGCTATAGATGAAAAGCTTTTGTTTAATCATATCGCAAAGCTGGTTTTTGCTGATCTTACTGAGGAATTGATGAGAGGTACAACCCATGAAGTTTATATCAAGGCTCGGGCTATGCTGGCCGATCTTTGCTTTAATGTGCTGATCAACGAAGCAGCAGCTTCTGAAGAAGCGAATAAAAAGCATGGTTTCATTAAAGATTACTTGGGGCGCTTGCTAAAAGGAGGGCTGGACACTTGGAAGCATCAGGATGTTTTAGGCCTTATGGTCATTCTTGATCGTGTCAGTCTAGAAGAGGTCTTCCATTATATTGCGGGGCAATATACGAAAGAGATTGTCGTGGGGCAGCTATTGGAAAAGCTTTCAATAGGTACCACGTAATAGGTAATATTCTTGTAATGAGAAAAATCTTGCCCTTTTAGCGAGGGGCATTAAGATTGCAAGTCACAATTGAGCGAAGGAGCGAACGTTTATGAAACATTTTCAATATATGGTACTGGCTGCAGCCCTAGGGTTTGCACCGTCTTTGAAAGCTGAGGATAATCCTGTTGTTTTCGAAATTGATGGTACAGCTGTTAAAAAACAAGAATTTATGGAAAAAGTACCACCCCGTGCGCAAGCCCATGCTTTAGATAATGCAAGATTGATTAATCAGGTCGTTGAGCAGTACTTGGTTGAGCGGGAAGCAAAAAAAGGCAGCTTCGACAAAGATGCTGATGTGCAGAAAAAACTGGACCAGTATCGTATGAATCTTGTTCGTGAAGCGTATCTTAAGAAGGCTTCTGAAGCGGATATGACAGATGCAAAAATCAAAGAAGAATTTGAAAAAATGAACGCAAAGCCAAAGCAAGAAGTTAGTGCGCGCCATATTCTTGTACGTGATGAGGACGAAGCGAAAAAGCTGATTGCGAAGGCAATGAAGGGCGAGTCGTTTGAAGATCTTGCGAAAGAATGCTCTGAATGTCCGTCAAAGTCTCAAGGTGGTTCGCTTGGATTCTTTACACGTGAATCAATGGTTCGTCCTTTTTCTAATGTGGCATTCGCTATTGCGCGCACAGTTACAAAAGCCCGTGCAGAAGCGGATAAAAAAGGCATGAAAGATAAAAGTGTTGATGCTTTAATCAAAGCCAAGCTTTTAAAAATGGAAGACATTATTTCACGTAAGCCTGTTAAAACTCAGTTTGGTTGGCATCTGATTAAGGTTGAGGATGTGCGCGAGCAAGAAAAGCCAAAGTTTGACGACCAAATGCGCGATAAAATTAAGCGTAAGCTTGCTCAGAAGTTTGTCCGTAAGCATGTTTTGTCCCTACGTGATAAAGCACAAATCAAGATGCATTTTCCTAAAGCTGCAGAAGCTCAAAAGTCTGTGGGTTAATTAATGCACATCATTCATTGTGTTGCAGCAGCCCTGGTTGATAAGACTGGGGCTGTTTTATTAGCTCAGCGCCCGGAAGGCAAATCCATGGCTGGGCTGTGGGAGTTTCCAGGCGGTAAGGTCGAACAGGGTGAGGCCGAAGATGTGGCGTTAGCTCGCGAGCTTCAGGAAGAGCTTGGGATTGTTGTTAATCCGCAGAATTTTCAGCATTTAACCTCTGTCGAACACCGGTATCCTGATTTTGTTTTGCAAATGGCCCTGTTCGGCTGCAAGGAGTGGTCTGGAACCCCGGCAGGTGTTGAAGGGCAAACGCTGGAGTGGGCGGCAGTTGATGAGATGCATAGTTATGCGATGCCTGCGGCGGATCCGCCTCTCATCCCTTATATAAGTGATTATGTTAACGTCTACACATCGTCATAATGCGCCTCGTGTACTAAACCGTACACGTCGTCTTTTATTTCTTGTGTACCCATCAACCTAATCACTTATATATTCAGTGTCCTTATCGAAGTTTGCCTGAAATTCATCTCAAAATTTTGCTTTGTGAATATGAAGAAGTGCGCTTAACCCTTCGAAATATAATTGCCTTGCACGCGCCTCATATAATAACTTTTTCTGTGTTTTATTCTGATGCAAGGAGCCTGTGCACCCATCAAATTAAGTGTTAATTTTTTGGTTTTAGGGCATCGAGGAGCGGCTTTTTAAAGTCACCGGGTTTTAAGGCCTTTTGCTGTGATGGGTGCGGTGCCCAGCCGGATGCATAAATAACATCGACGGTGGTCTTCAGTCCCTCAGGCAGCATAAAACGGGCTTTGTAGGCGCTCTCAGTTTCTGTAAACAGCTGCTTTGGGGCAAAGGTTTTAAGGCGCTCGATTTGGGTGTTGTTTTCCCCCAAAGCTTTAATATCTTTCAGCAATTTATTGAGGTTCGGATAGGTAAGCGTATAGCGGTCCCGGTCAACCACAGGCAGCGTAAATCCAGCCCGCTGTAAAAGCGCCCCCATGGTTCGTGCGTCAATGCGCGGGGATGTCCGTGGGCTGATGCCGCCTTTAAGTTGTTGTTCGGCCTCTAGTAAGCTTTGTTCCAGTTCAATCAGGCTTTCCTCACCCAGCATCACCGTCAGAAATATGCCGTCCGGTTTAAGAGCGCGCTTGATCTGCGCCAGCGTGCCGGGCAGGTCGTTCACCCAATGCATGCTGAGAAAGCTGAGGATAAGGTCGAATTTATGCTCAGGCAGTTCTGGCGTTTCGTCATCTTCAACAAGCGTCGTGTTTAGGTTGGACAGGTGCGGGGCTAAAATAGAGGCATGGTGGCCCAGCAGTAGGACGTCTTTGAACTCACGCTTAATAAAACTAAGGCGATCAAGGATATTCTCGCAGATTTCATTGATCAGAGGCTGAAAATCAGATTTTTCCAGGTAAACGCTTTTTTTGCGTGCGTTTAAAAGTGTTCGGTCAAAGATTTTCATACTATATTAGCGTTGTAATGAATCATTCGATGACTATACGCTGAAGGGTAGGGATGGCACAGCTTTTTTTACAACAGACACTGCGTAAGGTGCTGGACTTTGTGATTCCGCCCCGCTGCAGTGCCTGTCACCAGCAGCTTGAGAAGCCGCATATGCTGTGCGGTGAATGCTGGGGAAAGATTCAATTTATTGCCAAACCCTACTGTAACTGCTGCGGCACTCCCTTTGAGGTCAATGTCGGCGATGATATGGTCTGTGCGCGCTGCATTCAAACGCCGCCCCCTTACGCCCAGGCCCGTGGGCTTTTCGCCTATAACGGTATTGGTAAAAAGCTGGTGCTGGAATTCAAGCACGGTGACCGCACTGAGCTTGTTGAATTTTTTTGCCGCCTGCTTCAGCAACATTTGGGTGATTATATCAAACAATCCGATGTAATGGTTCCCGTGCCGCTGCATTGGCAGCGAGAGCTGGCCCGGATGTATAACCAAGCAGCGCTAATAGCGAATAGGCTTGAGGAAAAACTAGGTGTCATGGCTTGCCCAGATGCCTTGCAACGAATTAAGAAGACGGCTTCCCAAGGGCATATGAAACGGGAAGAGCGGTATAAAAACGTCAAAGGATCAATTCATTTAAATCCAGAATTTATTGAGCAATTAAAATGCAAGCGTGTGTTACTGATTGACGATGTGATTACAT
>CAYGJW010000082.1:0-6952 GCA_964350415.1 uncultured Alphaproteobacteria bacterium | reverse complement strand
CTCAATGTCATTCACATCAAAGTTTCGCCGCTCAGGCAGCGTCCGTTGGATATTGAAGAGTTGGCAGCGTACTTTTCTGCAAAATATTCTGAGGCAAATCATTGTCCCACAAAAACACTCACCAAAAACACCCTAACAGCCCTTAAAAATCACCCATGGTCCGGTAACGTTCGTGAGTTAGAAAATACAATTCACCGGTCGATTATTCTTTCGGGAAACAACCAAATTATTGAGCCCGAACACCTGGGACTTGAGGCGACACAAAGCTTTTCACACTCTGAGATTACCGCGGTTGATTCCGACCAACCAGCAGCTCAACATCCCAGTTCACATGCAGCCGAGGAAGCCACAACATTGGTTGGAAAAACCGTTGCCGAGGTCGAAAAAGATCTTATTATTGATACACTTAAGCACTGTTTTGGCAACCGCACGCATGCGGCCAATATCCTTGGGATTTCGATCCGAACACTCCGTAACAAACTGAAGATTTACAATGATCAAGGGACTGCCATCCCTGAGCATGGCGATCACTCACGCACGGCCATTTAAATGAATAAGGTATTGATTTTACAATGAATCAAGCAACAGGAACTCAGAAATCAGCTTTTAATTCTGCTTTTGAACAGAAGGGCGATATCCTGTTTGCTCTGGGGATTGTTGCCATTCTAAGTGTCCTCATTTTACCAATGCCCCGGTGGTTGCTTGATCTAAGTCTTGCCCTTTCCATCACGTTCTCTGTCGTCATCCTTATGACCGTCCTTTTTATTCGAGAACCCTTGGAATTCAACAGTTTCCCAACGGTTTTGCTGATTGCAACGATGATGAGGCTGGCCCTTAATATTGCATCAACCCGGCTGATTCTGCGGGATGGACACGGCGGCACCAGTGCTGCTGGTGATGTAATTGAAACCTTTGGCCGCACCATTATGGGGGACAATTTTCTTATTGGTCTGATTGTTTTTGGCATTCTGATCATCATTAATTTTATTGTTATTACCAAGGGTGCAGGCCGTATTGCTGAGGTCTCTGCACGGTTCTCTCTCGATGCAATGCCGGGTAAACAGATGGCTGTTGATGCTGATCTTTCCTCCGGCCTTATTAGTGAATCAGAAGCCAAAGAACGACGCCGTAAACTTGAAGAAGAAAGTGGTTTTTTTGGGGCAATGGATGGTGCCTCAAAATTTGTGCGTGGGGATGCCATTGCCGGAATTTTGATTACCTTTATCAATGTGATTGGCGGTATTATTATCGGCTCAATTCAGCATGATATGAGTCTTTCTGCTGCCTCCAAAACCTACACATTACTTACAATAGGTGATGGTCTTGTATCACAAGTACCTGCCTTGATTGTATCAACCGCAGCCGGCTTACTCGTCACCAAGGGCGGCAGTACGGAAACCACAAATAAGGCCTTTATCCGTCAGCTTGGCCGCTATCCAAGCGCCCTAGGTCTAAGCGCCTTTTTGATGGGTGTTTTAGCCCTTATGCCAGGGCTGCCACTTGTGCCTTTTGCCCTGCTCAGTATGGTTTCAGGTTACGGGGCCTGGATGACACACAAGGCTGGACAAGAGCGTGAAGCCATCACTCAACAACAAAAAGCGATCGCAGAAACCAAAGAAAAAGAAGGTCCTGAGCCCATTAATAAGGCGCTTGAAATCGATGCGATTAAACTTGAACTTGGGTATGGTGTTATTGCCCTTGCTACGGATGATAAGGACGGCAACTCCCTTACCGATCAGATTAAATCACTCAGGCATCAGATTGCCAACGAGATGGGTATTATTATGCCGTCGACACGGCTTAAGGATAATATCCATTTAGATGCTTCAACCTATGTTATCTATATCCGGAATATTGAGGCTGGGCGCGGCGAAGTGCGCACCAACATGCTGCTCGCAATGGATCCCAACGGTGAGACCATAACGCTTCCAGGCGAAGCCACCAGGGAGCCAACTTTTGGCCTTCCGGCCATGTGGATCCAATCTTCTTTGCGTGAAGAAGCGCTATTTAAAGGCTATACAGTTGTTGAGCCCGGCGCCGTTATCACCACCCATATTTCTGAGATTCTTAAGGATAATCTGCACGAGATTCTTACCTACGGCGAGACTCAGAAATTGTTGGATCGTCAAGGAGAGGATAACCAAAAAGTTATTGAAGACATTGTTCCCAAAGACGTTTCTGTCGGTACACTCCAGCGCGTATTGCAAGGCCTACTTAAGGAGCGCGTTTCTGTCCGTGACCTACCGACCATTCTTGAGGCGATTGCTGAAGTCAAAGGCCAAGAACTTACAATGGCCGATACCATTGAACATGTCCGTTTCCGCCTCGCCCGCCAGATCAGTTTTGATAATGTAAATGAGGAAGGTTACATCCCCATGGTGACTCTTTCTATTGAGCTTGAACAAGCTTTCCAAGCATCTCTATCACACCAAGGGAATGAGGTTGTTTTTGCAATGGCACCGGACCAAATTCAAGAGTTTATCCAACGCGTCCAGACGACTTATGATGAATACCTGGAAAAAGGGATTATTCCGATCCTGCTTACAGGTCCTGCAACGCGCCCCCATGCGCGTACCATCATTGAGCGCTTCCGCCCGAATATCATCATCATGTCTCAGCGCGAAGTTCATCCTAAAGTAAGAATTAAAACCTTTGGCCAAATCTAGAAAGTTAGACCTGCCTTATGCTCATTAAATCCTACTTCACAAAAACTGTTCCGGAAGGCTTACGTCAAGTTCGCGATGACTTGGGTGATGATGCCATTATCTTAGCGACAGAAACGCAAGCTGACGGCACCTTAAAGATCACTGCAGCACTTGAGCATGCAAGTTACAGTACAAAAAACAAGCCCCCCTCCACAGCCGACCCCTACCAAGGATCCATGTTCACGACTGAGTCCGATATCTTTGAAATGATTTTATCGGCTTTTGAATTCCATAAAGTCCCAGCCGAAATTGGCGACCATATCCTAAATGTTACCGCCCATTATGACACGTCGGACCCCTTACTTGCCCTTGCAAGCGCTTTGAATGCCAGCCTTTCATTTAACTCGATCAAGACATCTCCTTTGGCTAAAAAGCCGATCATGCTGGTGGGCCCGCCCGGTGCAGGCAAAACCATAACAACAGCGAAGCTTGCGGCCAGGCACATTCTTGAACAAAAGCCTGCTGTTGTAATCACTATGGATACTTTAAGGGCTGCTGGTATTCACCAACTTAAGACCTATACCGATCTGATGAGGATTGAGCTAAAGGTTGCTAATTCACCGCGAGAGCTTTACGGGATCATTAATAATCAAGACCCAGCAACGCCGACCTATATTGATACGTGGGGGGTCCGCCCCTTTGATCAGCGGGAAACAGATAATCTACGGGCCTTTATTGATGCCGCAAATGCTGAGCCTATTCTGACGCTTGCAGCGGGGGGAGACCAAATGGAATCGATAGATATTGCCAGGGCTTTTAGAGGTATAAAAGTACGGCGTTTTCTGGCGACAAAACTAGATATGACGCGCCGTTTAGGTAGTATGATTGCAATTGCCGATGGTGCAGAACTCAGCTTTACTGAGGCAGGCGTTTCGCCGCATATTGCTGAGGGCCTTGACCCTATTACGCCGATATACCTTGCGAACACAATCTTAAAGAATCAAATGCCCATGCAGGAGGCAGCATGATGAACACAAATACAAACATGCAACCGTTACTTGATAAACTTCCGCAGCAAAAAAATGTGATTGCCATTGCTTCCGGCAAAGGCGGTGTTGGAAAAACCTGGCTTTCCGTTAGTTTATCTCATGCGTTGTCTTTACTGGGTAAAAAGGTCCTACTTTTTGATGGGGATCTAGGACTTGCAAACGTTGACATTCAGCTTGGACTTAATCCAAAACGCAACATTAGCGGGCTGATATCTGGGGAGAACACCCTCGAGCAAGTTATTACAAAATATAAAGAAGGCGGTTTTGATATTATTGCAGGGCAGTCTGGTGGATCCAGTGCCCCGACCCACTCGCCTACGCGCATGTCTAATCTTTTAAGGCGACACCTGTATAAACTGGCCAATCGTTATGACAAAGTTATCATCGACCTACCTGCAGGCATCGAACAATCCGTGCGCACGGTAGCAGCGCAAGCGGGAACTTATCTGATCCTCGCCAACGCTGATCCGACCTCTTTAACAGATGCCTATGCCTATATTAAACTAACCTTGAAAGACGACCCAGAGGCACAGTTTAAGATTGTCATTAATGCAGCCAGGAATATAAATGAAGGCAAGCGCACCTATCAAACTCTTTGCAAGGTCTGCGAGAATTTCCTGCGTATAAAGCCAGAACTTCTAAGTATCATTCATTATGATCCACATATTCAAGACAGCATTCGCCATCAGACCTTGCATTTGCTGCGCCATGAATCGACCCAAAGTGCGAAGGATATTATGGCCCTTGCGGAAGCTTTAAGTAAGTGAACGCCTGAAATGAATGAACAAGTAATGGGGGGCACTCTACCAACAACAGCTTCCCAACCGCAGGCGCAAGCAAAGGGGTTCATCCCACAAAATACTCAGGGTATAGATTTCAAGAGCCTCCCACCAGGGACTGTTCTTAAGATCCTATCAAGCACCTCCACGCCGCAAGGTCAGACTCAGGTCATAACCAACTTGGGGAAATTTACGCTTCCCGCTCATGTTACTCTTATGGATGCGACGGCCCTTAAAGTTATCGGACAAGGTCTGAATAAGCTGTTGCAACCGATTATTCCCCAAACACCTCAGAAAAATCCAATAAATCTAGCGGCTGCAACGATTTCTGATCTACCAAAAGCCCCAGATGCTCAGGCCATAAAACAAGCCCTGGATATGCTTTCAGGCGGCACGCGTATTAATCAGGTCACCATTTCCGCGCCTAAGCTTGATGCAGGTTTTAAAGCTGAGATTGTTCGGCTATTTCTGCTGATTCAAAGCGCTCAGCTCAATAAATCTGTACAACCAAAATCCCTACAAAAAATGCTCTCTCAACTAGCTTCGCTTAGCCATACCAGCCTCGATGCCCAAGGTGTGGAATGGCAGGCCCTCACGATCCCCCTACGCGGCGAGGTCATGAGCCCCTTGCTATTTTGGTACCGAACGCACCACGATGCAGAAGAATCTGAAAGCTCTGACAACAAACAGACCACCCATTTTAAGATGCAGTTGGCGCTCAGTCAGCTGGGCGATATTAACCTGCACGGGCTTTTGCAGCATGGCAAAGAATTGCTGCTTAAAATTCAAACTCAAGTCACATTATCCCAGCAACAGATCGCAGATCTTCAAACAACCTTTCAGCATTCTTTGCAGCTCAACGGCATCAAAGGCAACCTTACTTTTGAAACACCAAAGTGATTCTTAATTAAATTAAAAAAAATCTGACAATGCTATTGACAATAATACTGACCTGCTTTATAAGTAATAAGCATTTACCTAAAAAGTTCATGCCTCATTTAAGGCCGTAAAATCATAATATTGCTTTGAGCCTTAATTGTATTAACAACAATATAGGATATATAAACATGAAAAAATTACCTTTTCTTGCTTTTATTGGGCTGTGCTCAATCTCGCAAACACTTCAAGCAGAAACACCAGATCTTAGAGATTACAACTATAACACACCAAGCGAACAACTTACGGGTGGATCCCATCTCATTCGGTTTATTGATGGCAACCAACCGGTTGCTTCAAGAAATGGACAAGACTATCTCATTGATATCAGTCCTGAGGATCTAGAAACTTTCCGATTAATCAAAAAAGACTTTAAGGGCCTTGCAAACCACGTTGTTAAAAATGCTTTGAGGAACAATACCCTTACACTTGAGCATAAGGACGGTCATTTCAGACTCTCTGATACAAGCGGGCGTCAACTCACTTTCAGAATTAAAACAAAACAACAGATCACAGAAGAACTAGCACTTTGGGTGCCGGTTAATAGAAAGCAAACAGCTCAAGAAAAACTTCTGAGGAGACATTCAAAAATTATTCTATGGGCTCATGCCAACCAAACATTTGCACTTGACGACGCTCAGCGCTCCATCCGATTCCATGGAAACAACAGAGCAATTTTTGATCATATCTTTGCAGGTCTACCAGCCTTTAATCTTAAAGTATTGATTCAGGCATTGAAAAATCATCAGATCCATTTCACTCAAAATGGCGCTTACTATACGGTTTCTGATAATAAAGGCAACGTCGCAACATTTTTAATGGGTACAGAAGAAGAAATGCAGACAGCACTTGATGTGCCGCAATTAGGAAGCTTGCAAGCACTTCCTAATGAAAGACTCGTCGATATCTCAAGCTTTCTTTCCCTGCAAGATTGTTACAATTTAGGTCGTGCAACGATGGGTGCAAAACAGATTTTTCTTAATGATGCCACCACATTACTGCATTCTTTAAATCGTCAATTTTTTGATGCCATTCACGCTTTCTGTACGATCATTCCCTATAAAGATGAGGCCGGCACACAAGAATTTGAGCTTGTTATGAATGACCCTGATCAAGAAACTGTAGACTTTCATATCAGACGCTTAATGGAAGTGCTTAGACTTTTACATGATCACGCACGCTTTGATATCAATGATGATGCTTATAATACAGCGATTCAGCGTTTAAATGCAAAAGAGGCTGCAGTCTGGGAGCCTGGCGCAATTAATGCTCTTTATGAAATTCTTGCAACAGACGCTTATGTTAACCGTACCGGCTTTGATGTAATTCGTATCTTACTTGGACAGATATTGAACCATATGGATCAAGGACAACGAAAATTTCAAATTAGGAATTTTAATTGCTCAAGTGTCAGCGTTCTAAATGCAAAGGCAGAACTCTTCTTTCACGTAAATAACCATAATACTGACATAACAACAGCTAGACTCGTCGACTGTCTTGCTAATAGAGCTGCTGATTTCACACAAAGAACCCTAGAGCAAGT
>CAYGJW010000081.1:1052-7194 GCA_964350415.1 uncultured Alphaproteobacteria bacterium | reverse complement strand
TGGACGTACTTTGCACGCGACATTTCCTATCATTATGATAAGTATGAGCGCGGATACAAAAGACAAATCAATATCCTGGGCGAAGACCACATTGGCTATGTGAAACGGATTAAAACAGCGGTTGAATCACTGGCTGATGATCTGGATCTTAATGTTTTGATTACTCAGATTGTCAATGTTTTGCGGGACGGTAAGACGGTGAAAATGTCCAAACGTGCGGGCACAATGGAATATGTTCGGGACTTGGTTGAAGAAGTGGGCTCGGACGTTGTTCGCTTTACGCTTTTAACGCGTCGGCATGATATGGTGCTGGATTTTGACCTAACCAAGGTAACAGAGCAATCTCGTGAAAACCCTGTGTTTTATGTGCAGTATGCCTATGCTAGGGCATCGTCGGTTCTTCGCCATGCTCAACAAGCATTTCCTGATCTTGAAGAAAGGCTGAAGAATATCGATCTTTCTGCATTAGAGGATGATGCCGAGCTTAATTTAATAAAAATCATGGCTAATTGGCCCAGGCAACTAAAGCAGGCTGCGCTGTCACGGGAGCCGCATCGGGTTGCATACTATCTACTTGATTTAGCTGCAGCATTCCATTCGCTTTGGAACAAGGGTAGGGAAGATGCGACCTTGCGATTTATTATAGAGGATAAACCTGAAGTAACGTTGGCACGGCTAGCGATGATCAAAGGGTTTAACGCTGTCTTGGGACTCGGTCTTAAATTAATGGGTGTCACACCTGCGGAAGAAATGTAAGGAAGCGTTGTGAAGTTAGATCCTAGGGAGCAACCCAGTAAGTCCACAACGATACGGACATCACCCGTCCGTCTTAGATATGTACTTCTATCGATTGTTTTAGCGGCAATTACTGCTTATGTTTTGCTGAAATTAAGTGGCGCAAAAGGTAGTGGTAATATTGTTGTTGTAAATGCTCCTGAAGGACCGATGAAGACGCGTCCTTTGGATCCTGGTGGACAACACATACCGCATCGCGACAAAACCGTTTATGAGCTTGTTGAGCGCGGAACAAGCCATCAAGAAAAACAGCCTGTCGTAGAGCGGTTGCTGCCGCTGGATGAGCTGCCCGCTGAAGAGGTTTTAAAGGCGATGGAGTCGCACACTTCTAATTCGGCAGTCAATGATTATAAAAACTTAGATAGCTCTTCAGAGCAACCAGATATGCAGATTGAGTGGTCTGACGTTGAAAAACTTATTGAGTCCCCAAAGAAGCCTGTTGAAGTGGCAACATCAGAGATAGATGAACCAGAGATTAAGTCAGAGCCTAGGTTAGAGAAAGAAACAGCGCAGGAAACGAAGCCAGAGCCAAAAATAGAGACTAAATCCACTCCTAAAGCTGAATCTAAGCCTGTTGTCGAAAAATCCGCGACAAAAGCTGTCGCTGTTGAAAATAAGAGCGGAAGAAAAGGGCCTGAAAAGAAAGCGAAGCCTGTCGTTAAAGAGATTGCTAAAGCTGAGGCGAAGCCAGTATCTAAACCCAAAGTGAAGAAAGAATCAAAAGGCTCCGTAAAGATAAAGACTTCTCTTAAGCCAGCAGACCGTTTTTACGTGCAGATTGGCTCTTTTAAGGATGAAGCTTCAGCGAAGCAAGATGTAAAGCGTTTACGGTCGAAGTATGCTGCTGCCCTAAAAGACTATAAATTTATGTTGCGTAAAGCGACGCTAGGCGGGCGCACTGTTTACCGGGTATGGTCAACACCCATGAGTAAACAACACGCACAAGCCGCAGTGGCTAAATTTAAAGCAGCTGGCGTTCCTTGTTTTATGACGCGTTAATCCACGCTGGTTCTTTAATCCCAGTGGCGTATTTTTCAAAAAAGGGGGCAATTGCCCCCCTTTTAAATTTCGTGCAAAGCCAAAGACTTAGCCGTTTAACCTTATAATTAAAGATCAAATTCTTCGGGCCTTGATTGCCAATCTTTCTTGATTGTTACATGCAGAAATAGATTGACCTTATTCTCATAAGTTTGCTCAAGTTCCTGCCTGGATGCAATGCCAATGGCTTTTAGGGAATGGCCGCCACTGCCCAAAATCATTGACTTATGCTGGGACGAACTGGTCGTGATAAGCTGCCGTATCGTAAGGCTGCCATTAGGTTCCGTCTGCCAATATTCAGTTTGTACCTTGATGTGGTAAGGGAGCTCTTGATGCAGGCGCAGAAATATTTTCTCGCGGGTGACTTCGGCGGCATAAATTTTATCAGGCAGATTCGAAAGTTGGTCCTCGGGGAATTGCCATTCGCCTTCAGGTGCTTCGCGAACAAGATGATCAAGCAGATCGCTAATATGGTCCTTCTTAAGGGCTGAAATCAAATACACGGTGCTGTCTGGGCACAGTTGGCTGATTTCAGTGATCAGTGGTAGTAGGCGCGGTTTTGGCACACGGTCAATTTTATTGAGTGCGATAATCGGTGTGATTTCTCGTTTCTTAAGACCCATGAAGATATCTTTGATCATCGGCGTTAGACCGCGCTCAGAGTCAAGAATCAAGACATACTGATCTGCAGCCTCTAGGCTGGACCAAGCATGTTTAACCATGGATTTTTCATACGTCTTACGCGGGGAGAAAATTCCAGGCGTATCAATAAATACGACTTGAGTTTGATCCTGGGTTAAAACACCCATCACCTGGGTGCGGGTTGTTTGTACCTTATGGGTCACAATAGAGATTTTCTCACCAACGAGGGCGTTGACAAGGGTGGATTTTCCGGCGTTAGTTGGGCCGATAATTGCAATGGTTGTACTACGTTTCGTCACGTTAATTTTTGACCTTTTTTAATTCGAGAAGACAAAGTTTTGCAACCTTGCGTTCAGCGTCTTTCTTTGAATTTCCTGTGGATTTAAAATGATAGTCTTCACCAATTCTCAGTTCGATGGTAAAAACAGGATTATGATCAGGGCCTGTAATATCCAGAACGGTATATTCTGGAAGCAGGTCAAACAGCGCTTGGCTGTATTCTTGAAGCTCAGACTTTGGGTCCTTAGGGCTGGTTGGTTGATCCAGCAGATACGGCTCCCAGGTTTTAAGGATAAAAGCTTTTGCGGGGGCAAGACCGCCATCTAAGTACAGGGCACCAAGTAAGGCCTCGGTCGTATCGACAAGGATTTTTTCAGCTTCTTTGCCGCCCAAGGCGCTTGCACGCGCAATTGAGAAGCGTTTAAGTTGCAGGTCTGTTGCCACACGAGACAGCCTGTCCCGATCGACAAGACTTGCATAGCGTCGCGCAATTTCCCCTTCTTGTTCTTTGGGGAAGCGGCGCAGAAGTTCCTCTGAAATAGCAAGTCCAAGCACGCGATCGCCAAGAAACTCAAGGCGCTGAAAAGGACTGGCAACCTTTGATTTTGGGTTGTAGCTAGGGTGCTCTAGCGCTTTTCTTAGCAGGCTAGGGTCCTTAAACGAGTGACCAAGGATCGTGCAGAGTATCTGATAAGCCTCTGTCTTAGAAAAGTCGCTTGTGGCTTTTTTCATCTAATTAATCGTCGTCAAGAATCGATCAATTCGAACGCCTTTAACCCAAGAAATAGGATTCAGAATCTGCGTCTTGTAATCAAAAGAAAGGAATCGGAAGGATGCTTGTCCCACGATGCTTTCGTATGGAATAAAGCCAATGCCAGATAGAATGCGGCTATCCCCAGAGCGATCACGGTTATCCCCGACACCAAAAATATGACCTTCTGGTACGTAATAAACGCCTGTATTATCCAGTGGGCTGCCATGCGGTTCCTTAAGAACTGTATAGTGATGCCCATTAGGAAGCGTTTCTTTGTAACTGGTTGTTCTATGCATGTAGCCATCGGTATCTTCATATTCATAGATACCGGTTTTTTCGCGAGGCAAGGCCTGATCATTTAAATAAATGACGCCATCAATAAATTGAATTTTATCACCAGGGAGCCCAATGACGCGCTTGATGTAATCTGTGTATTTATCGTGCTTTGATCTGAAAACAACAACATCACCACGCTTTGGCATGCTGCCCCAAATACGGCCATCAAACCAGCCGTACAGACTGTCAAGGCTAGAGAATGGAAATGAATAGCGCCCATACCCATAAGCGAATTTATTCACAAAAAGAAAATCTCCGACGAGCAAAGTGTTAATCATTGATCCTGTAGGGATGCGATAATGCTGGTAGGCAAAACTTCTAAATCCTAGGGCAAGAACGATTGCTGCAACGAGGACTTTAATGTTAGCCCAAGAGCTTTTACCGCTCTCTAGATCGATTGTACCGAGTGAAATAAATCTTAAAAAGGATGTGAAATTATTCATTTACAGGGGAGAGCCTTCAGTTGTCATTGAACCAAGTTTATCACTTTTATCGCTTTTACGTCCAGCAATCACTTGCTGGTATAGGAGTTCACCAAAAATAGACATGTTTTTTCCGGCACCTTGTGTTTCTTTATCCTCGGGTATTACATTAGTAGGAGCGTCGGTTTCATCGGACTTAATTGAACTTACCATCCCCGCCGGTGTAAAGGTAACAGTGACAATCTTTTGCTTTGTAACCTTAGGTTGGCGAACATCTTTTTGTTCAACAATAGCCCCAACATAATGCCAGGTATTTTCGTCAAAAGGTGCAATAATTGTCGGTGATCCGAGGAGGGCAATAACATCACCTTTAGAGTGTTGTCCCTTCTGGATCCGTTGTATTTCAGTCTGCTCAAGCAATCGGCCGTGCACCTGAGTGGTTGGCGTTGTGCACGCAGAAAGAAAGGCAAGGAGGGCGCCTGCAAAAATAAAGTTTAAACCAGCATTCCTGATTTTGTGCGTAGATATAGGCACTTTAAAATAACGTTCCATGTGTTAAGATCCATTTCCTTTTGAATTGTTTTTAAGGTATCCATTCTGTTCATCGTGTCAATTAAAATGGACAAATGAGAAGAGGAAGCAACGCATATGTTCTGGAAGTCAGATAAATCTAAGCATGAAAAAAAATCCATTGAGACTTTGTATAATGTCCTTATATCCCGGGCACGAGAGCCTGTCTTCTATGCAAAATGCGAGGTGCCAGACACCCTTGATGGGCGCTTTGAGCTTGTGATTATACATGTGTTTTTATTGCATAAAATTGCAAAAGAAAAAGGCATTGATGATGGTTACCTACAAAAATTGATTGATTGGATGTTTCTGGACTTTGATCATAATTTGCGTGAAATAGGTGTCTCTGATCTTGGTGTTGCGCACCGTATAAAGGCTATGGGAAAGGCTTTTTTAGGGCGTTACCAGTCCTATGAAAAAGGTCTTGAAGCAGAAGATGATACGTTAAAAAGCGCATTGGCTCGTAATTTATATGGAACGATGCAACCAGAGGACTGGCAACTTGAAAAAATGTCCCAATATATGAAGTCAGTTCAAGCCAATTGGCAAAAGCTTGATACGAATCAATTATTAGCAGGGCAGTTCAATAAAACATGCTTTGAGAATTTTTTTGAAAACTAGGATTTTGTGAGGCTATGCAGAAAATTAAAAAAGATATTGCTGTTGTAAACGATGACCCCATGCTGGAGTTCTCAAGAATAATTGACCTTAGGAATTTACCCGCCAAAGGTGTGAAAGACTCTTTCGAGGCACTTCCAGAAGAGTGTGACGCTTTGAATAAGCGCTTTGGCTTACTGGGAATAACATCTTTAAAGGTTGATGTAAGTCTATCACCAGGTCATCGAATTATTGAAGGAGAGAAGGTTCATGCCTTTGACCTTAAGGCAACTGTTGCCGCGTGTACAACAGATGCTGTGAGTGCTGAGCCGAGTATAGTGACGCATGCTTTCGAGTATGTGTGTTTGTTCGATTCAGATTTACCAAACGACTTTGACCGTCTTCAAGCGATTGAAGAAGCGTTGGAAGAAAACATTGAAGTTATATCAGGAACCAGGCTTGATGTTGGCGAAATAGCGGCTCAAGAGATTGCTCTTGAAATTGATTTGAGACCGCATGACACCAGTGATGATATGGTCTCTGAGGGTGATGGTTGGCAATTTATTGCAGAAACGAGCACAGAAAATAACTAAAATGGTTGCAAACAAATGGTTTAGGGATTATGTTTCCCTGACTGTTTCTCAAGCATAATTATATTTTAGAGTAGGTAGAAGAATGGCTGTTCCTAAAAAGAAGACATCCACGTCAA
>CAYGJW010000081.1:0-1042 GCA_964350415.1 uncultured Alphaproteobacteria bacterium | reverse complement strand
AAACTGTGGTGAACTTAAGCGTCCTCACCATATTTGTGATCATTGTGGTCATTATGACGGTCGTGAGGCTGTTGTCGCACCCGTTGAAGCTGACGCTGAGTCTGAAGAGTAAGCAACGCACCGGGAGAAACCATGTCAAACCCAATCGTTATTGCACTTGATGCGATGGGGGGCGATCACGCCCCTGATATGGTTCTCCGTGGCGCGAATATTGCTTGTGAACGTTATCGGGATGTTGAGTTTTTACTCTTTGGTCCCGAAGACGAGCTTAAGCCTAAGCTTGAGCGTTTAAAGCTGCTGCGTAGAAAAAGCACGATTTGTCATGCCAATTCGGTGGTGACCAATGAGATGAAACCCTCTGTTGCTTTAAGGTCTGGTCGTGATTCAAGTATGCGACTTGCCTTGAATGCTGTGAAGGAAGGTAAGGCTCATGCCTCTTTTTCTGCAGGAAATACGGGCGCTTTAATGGCGATGGCCAAGTTTGTTCTTGGAATGGTTGATGGCATTCATAGGCCTGCCATTGCAAGTATGGTTCCGACCGAAAAAGGTGAGAGCGTTATGCTTGATCTTGGTGCGAACCTTGAATGCTCGGCTAAAAATCTTGTTCAATTTGCAATCCTTGGTGAAGTTTTCTCTCGCTCTTTATTTAGCTGGGATGCCCCTTCTGTTGGGCTTCTTAATGTAGGCAGCGAAGAATTCAAAGGCAAAGAAGAAGTCAAAGAGGCAGCACGCATTCTTAAGCTGATGAGTGAGCAAGAGGCGGGGTCTTCTTTAAACTTTAAAGGTTTTGTTGAAGGCAACCAGATTATGACCGGTGAAGTGGACGTTATTGTTGCAGATGGCTTCTCTGGTAATGTTGCGCTGAAATCAATGGAAGGGCTTGCTAAGTTTTACGGCAAAGCAATGCGTCACTTCCTTAAGAGCTCGCTTATGGCCAGGCTCGCTTATCTCATTGGTCGTCCAGCCTTTAATAGCTTACGCGTTCGTCTTGACCCTCGGCGTTATAACGGCGCTGTTTTCTTAGGACTGAATGGAATTGCCG
>CAYGJW010000080.1:0-7237 GCA_964350415.1 uncultured Alphaproteobacteria bacterium | reverse complement strand
GCGAGTGGAGGTTTAATATAGGATCTCCAAAACACCTGCTAGCAGACCTCAAAAAACTGCTCAAAGAATTTTATTAGGTGTCAGCCCCTTAATAAAAATATAACTTTCCCGATGAAGCCAAGAGAACTTTCCCCTAACAATACGCTTTCACTTCATTTATTGAATTATTATTAGCAAGAACTTAGCACAAACGCATAAAAATGTCAACAACCTAAACTTAAACGAAGAAAAAAATAAAATAATCTTAGAGACATCAATCCATACGTTATGAAACAGTGCACTGCCTGTGCGGCTGAGAGGCTTAACGATGGAGTGAACCAAGCATTCTTCAGGCTTGCTTAGATTCATGACGACACAAGCTGCATTATGCACGCAGAATAAAAGATGAAGTATACGCCCTTGCGATAGGACAAATTATACACCATGCGAATTATGAAGAAGTCTAAGATCTCTTTGAAAAAGAAGATTTTGAGATGAATTTTAGGCAAAGTGAAACCGAGAACCGCAGCGTATTTAATATACGTTTCGTACAAGTATGTGAGGACACGAGATAAGCTTTAACGCTAAAGTCGCTCAAAAGATTATTTTGCAAAGAGATCTTCGCCAACCAAAATCTTCTATTTACCGAAGATGAAAAGGTTGTCCTTATCAGCAAACGCCCTACACGCCTCCTTATCAACCACAATGGTGCTGCCCGCTTCAATGGCAACACCTTGGAAACCGGCTTTATGCAGCTCTTCTAATGTCTTCAGGCCAATGGTTGGCAGGTCCATGCGGCGTTCTTGCTGGGGTTTTGAGACTTTAACCAGAATAGGCTTGGCGCCTTCGCGTTTCAGCTTTGCTGTGCGCTGGATCAGGCCATCTGTACCTTCCAATGCTTCAACACCAAGGACTAGTCCTTCTTGCACGACAACCGCTTGCCCGACATCGAGCTTGCCAAGTTCTTTGGCGATTTGGAAGCCTTTTTCAATGCTGATAAGCGCGCCCTCATCCGGTGTTATGTTTCCCATCATCCCTTTATCTGCAAGAATGGATTTTAAAATCTGGTGAGTGCCGACGACCTCAAAGCCCTCTTCTTCCATGGACTTTGTAACGGCCTTCAATAAACCATCATCACCCTTGCGGTTAAAGCCAATTTTGGTAAAAAACTTAAGCCCTTTCCAGTCGGGTCTTAGCTCCGCCATCGACGGGCGTTTAACGGCGCCTGCAAACACCACTTGCTTGACCTCTTGCTCATGCAACACCTTAAGCGTTGTCCCCGCTGCACCTAATCGAACGGCTGTATGCGGTATGTTTTTAAAATCCTGAGGGCGGGCGTGGCCTTCCAGCACAATCACATGGAAGGGTCTGTTCTCTGCTTGGCATGTCTTCACAAGATCCAGGGGGAGCTGCCCCCCGCCGGCAATGATTCCAAGTTTCATTGCGATAATCCCAAGATTCATGCAATATCCAAACGGGGTGGACAAATTGTTTTGGGCGAATCTGCTTTGATAAACTCAACGATATCCGCAACGGCTTCTATGGAAGAGAACATTTCGGCAACATCATCCAGACGTTCCTGCATCGTCCCTTCATCTGCAAACAGCAAGCGGTACGCACTGCGTAAGTTTTGAATATCATCACGGCCAAAGCCGCGTCGTTTCAAACCAACAAGGTTCAAACCATTTAAACGCGCGCGATCCCCTTTGACAGATCCATAAGGAATGACGTCCAGCTCTACACCCGACATCCCGCCAACGATGGCGTGCTTACCAATCCGAACAAACTGCTGAATAGCTGCAAGCCCCCCAATAATGGCGAATTCTTCAACCACAACATGACCGCCAAGCGTCGCGTTATTAGCAAGGATAACATTGTCCTCAACTAAGCAATCATGGGCCACGTGGGAGCCGACCATGAACAAGCAATCGTTGCCAATTCGGGTTTCGTCCTCCCCAGCAAACGTCGCAGGATGCATGGTTACATGCTCACGGATCATGTTGCGCTCACCAATGACCAGCTTGGTTTTTCCTCCACAGTATTTTTTATCTTGGGTTTGGTGACCAATGACAGCAAATGGGAAAATAACGGTATCTGCACCAATGCTTGTAAGCCCTGTAACAACAACATGGGATTTCAATTGAACACGGTCACCAAGAACACAATCAGGGCCAACCAAACAAAACGGTCCGATTTCAACATCCTTACCAAGCTGAGCCTTAGGATCAACAACAGCTGTTGGGTGAATATTCGTGTTCGTGCTCATCTTTTTTTAAGCCTCTGAAATCATCGCTGTGAATTTGGCTTCAGCAACCACTTTGCCGTCAACCATTGCGATACTGCTATATTTCCATACCTTATCACGGCTGCGCGACTTTGTGACCTTCAGGTGCAAGACATCTCCAGGCACGACAGGGCGGCGGAATTTTGCTTCCTCAATGGACATGAAATAAACAATTTTCTCATTTTCAGAACGCAAAAAGTGTACAACCAATGCGCCCGCTGTTTGTGCCATCGCCTCAACAATTAAAACGCCCGGCATAATGGGGTTTTTAGGAAAATGCCCCTCAAAAAAAGGTTCATTTGCTGTAACATTTTTAATGCCTGTCGCACTTTCATCGCCTTCGATATCAATGACCTTATCGATCATCAGCATCGGATAACGATGCGGTAAAAGCTTTTTAATTTCTAAGACATTAAGACTCTTTTTTTGGGTTGATGTGTTTTCTTCCACCGTCAACATCTCCTAATTAACTTCTATAGACTATTTTCTAACTAAACGCTTCAAAGCAGTCATTTTCCTGCCAAATTCAAGCATGGGCTCTGCCGGTATACCGCACAAAACTGATTGCGATTCTACATTCTTCATAACACCACTTTTCGCCGCAATACGTGCACCATCCCCAACTTTGATATGACCAACAAGTCCTGCTTGCCCACCAATTTGGACGGCTTTTCCAATTTTGGTGCTGCCAGAGATACCAACCTGAGAAACAACGATACATGCTTCGCCAACTTCAACATTATGACCAATCTGAACAAGATTATCGATCATTGTTCCTGAACGAACAACTGTATCTGCTATGCTGCCGCGGTCAATACAGGTATTTGCGCCAACCTCAACATAGTCTTCAATAATCACGCGACCAAGTTGGGGGATTTTAACAGGCCTATTACCACCTGGGGCAAAGCCAAATCCAGGACGCCCGATACAAGCGCCGGGATGGATGACAACATGGTTCCCAATCAGACAATGGGTTAGCGTCGCATTCGATCCTACTTGAACACCATCACCCAGTTCAACATAGCTGTGCACAACCGCATTTGGGGCAATATAACACGCCTTACCCAGCTTGACGCCTTCTTCAATGACAGCGCCTGGTCCCACGTAACATCCTGCGCCCATCTGGACAGAGACATGAACAACTGCAGCGGCATGGACGCCTGGCTCAAAGGTTTGTTCTGGATAAAATGCAGCCGCAATTAATGCATAACTGCGATGGGGGTTTGATGAGATTAACAATGCTGCGTTTGAAGTGTATTTATCGGCCATTTCTGGGTTGATAACACACGCACCTGCCTGCGTTTTTTCGAAGGCATCAACATAAGCTGCATTGTGAAGAAAGCTAATCTGCTTAGGTCCAGCCAGCTCCAAAGGAGCCACATTATGAACCAATTGCTCAGGATCTACACCCTGAGCAAGCGTTGATTCAGAAATCTGTGCAAGGTGGCCAAGCGTGTATGGTCCTGCAGATTTATGGAACCGTTGATCGATCATCCCGCAACTTTCTTCTGGTTCTGAGCATCAAAGGATACTTTGACCTCTGGTAATGATTTATTCAACTGCTCTAGGACCACTTTCGTCATATCAAGATTTGAATCATAGAGCGGCACAACATCATTATCCACAACCATTGCGAGGCCACGTTCTTTCTTAAGTTTTGAAAGAACTGGGTGCAATGCTTTTCTAATTTGATGTTCCGCTTGTTGTGATGCCTTGGCGATGCCTTCTTCTTTACCGCGGAAAAGTGTGCTGTAACGCATTTCTTCATCGTGGAATTCACGGCGAAGCTTTTCCTCAAGACTTGAATCTGAACCGGCAGCGGCACTTAAGCGTTTTGAGAACTCTTGCCCTTTATCATTTAAGCTTTGCTGAGCTTTTTCTGTCTCTCCCCGAAGTGAGGCAATTTTTTTGTCTCTTTCTTGAGAGAATTTTTTAAAAGCACTGCATTGCTGCATTACTTTCATCATATTCACAACACCAATCGGCACACGCGGTGTGGGCGCAGATTCTTGTGTTGCATTCACTTTTTGTTCCGTGTCTGCATGGGCTGATAAAACCGCACCAAAAACACCTAAAATAACCCCAAAAACACCTAATTTTAACTTACACATACTACTGTAACCTCGTTCCTGCGCCTAAAGTAAATGTTTGTACTTCATCACGCTTATGTTTACGAATTGCCCTACTTATATCAAATCTTAGTAGTCCCATTGGTGTATTAACACTGACACCAAAACCCACTGAAACCCTCACTTTATTTAGGCCCCTAAGCCGTCTTCGAATGCTTCCAGGATACCCTTTCAGGCCGCCAAACAAAGTTCCCGCATCAGCGAACACATGTCCTTTTACACCAAATTCACGCGGAAGGAAAGAGACAGGTACAGTTAGCTCTCCAGAAATAACTGCCCAGGTCGTTCCACCAATCGCTTCTTTTTCTTTGGTCGTGATATCCCTCGGGCCAATACCCCCCACATTAAAACCACGAATCGTTGGTGCACCAATAAGATAACGATCAAGGTTGTGTAACCTGCGTGTAAAGCTATGGTTATGACCACCTTCAAAGCGGACACTTCCAATAACACTTTCGGTTACAGGCCGGTAAGCATTAAAGGTCACATTCGTTTTAAAGTAACGGGCAGAGCCACCAAGTCCAGCAAGCTCATTATCTAGAATCACCTGAAAACCACGGCTTGGATCTTTCTTCCGGTCACGGCGGTCCCACATAAACTGACTGCCAACGGATGAAAGGGTATTAAGCCCTCTATCAATTTTAATGGCTTTCGAAATTTTATGTTTATTGCTGCCGTGTTTAACATCACGCGCAATAAGGTGCCTACGTTCAAGGTTATAGCTGACAGTGTGGCGCAGGTTTTCTGAGAAATTATAGCCTAACCGCAACGCACCACCAATACTATTCACATCGTAAGAGCTTTCTCTTTGCAGATCCGAGCGCGAATAAGTCACATCAAAACCAGCAGAAATATCACGTTTTAAGAAGTAAGGCTCTGTGAAGTGCATTGTGACTTCTTTGCGTCTTTGAGCAATCGTTGTATCAACACCAATATGTTGACCTTGGCCCAAGAAATTGCTTTCTGTCATGCCAATTTTACCCATGATACCATCGCCGATACCGTACCCAGCACTGAAATTAAACAGCGTTGTACGCTTTTCTTCCACATCAATCGTCAGAATCACTTTATCGGGCCCCGAACCAGGCTCAGAATCAATTTTGACCACCTTAAAGTATTCCAAGGCTTCAAGATTCTCGCGTGCTTCCCTTACTTTAGCAACATTAAGAGCATCACCTTCATTCATCTTAAGCTCACGACGTATGACATTTTCGCGCGTTTTATAATTCCCTGAAAGACGAATTTCCTCGATGAAAACTTTCTGGGTTTCAATAACACGGAACGTAACATCAACTGTTGAATTCTCAGCATTACGTTTAAGGTCTGGCTGCACATCAATAAAGACAAATCCTTTAGCTGTTAAAAGCTTGTTCATGTCCTCAATTGTCTGACGCGTATCCAGGGCACTGTAATGGTTTCCTGACTTAATAAGCAGTTCACTCTTCAGCATTTCTGGATCAATTTTAGCAACGTCTGATACAACCTGAACATTGCCAATCTTATAACGTTTCCCTTCATCCACGTTAAACGTAAGGAAAAAATGCTTATGATTTGGATGCAGGTCTGCGGACACTTCACCAAAATGAAAATCGAGATAACCTTTTGCCATGTAATGATCACGCAATAAACTTTGATCATGCAGCAAGCGGTCCGGATCATAACGATCATTATTCGAAAGAATTTTATACCAAGCTGTCTCTTTTGTTGAGAGCACTTCTTTCAGGTCTTCATCATCAAATGCTTTATTACCAAGGAATGTAATGCCCCTTACAAGCGTAAGGTCGCCTTCCCGAATTTCAAAAACAAGATCCAGCCGGTTTTGTTCAAGCTGAATAACTTTAGGCTCAATCACCACGGAATATCGACCATTTCTGCGGTAAACATTGAGCAATCTCTCAACATCTTCCTGAACTTTTGCAGATGTTAAAACCATCCGAGGTCTTAGCTGGATCTCTTTACTAAGATCTGCTTCTTTCAGGCGCTTATTTCCTTCAAAGGCAAGACGATTAATGATTGCATTCTCAATCACTTTAATTGTTAAAATGCCATTTTTAATTTGCATTTTAACATCAGCAAATAAGGATGTAGCGTGTAAGCGTTTAAGCGCTTCATTAATCTTATTTTGACTCAGCGTATCGCCTTCTTTTAAATAAAGATACGACACAACCGTTTCCTTTGAAACCCGTGCAAGCCCTTCAATCTTGATGCTTTTTATTTTTTGTTTTCTGATGATTGTTGGCTGCTTGTTTTGCAAGAACGCAGGAGAAGGCCTGTATTCTTGATGAGCAACCGGAGCCTGAGCAGGCTCATCCACAGGCTCTGCAAAAAAACCACCAACTTCCTCCTGAATCTCTTCAGCATACAAAGCTTGAGGAACCGAAAAAACCAATAAAGCAAGAACGAGAATGAAAGATGAAATACGCAAGGAAATGCCTCCACAAATGTGAGTCTGAATACACTTAAAGTTTGTAGCAAACGGAACCTATAAAGGCTAGCGTTATTTGAAGAAGGCCTCAGTTAAAACAGATCCGCAAAGAACTCAACAATCTTCAGCTGGACAATGTCATTCCAAAGTGAGAACACCATCAGGAATAAAATGAAAAGCACACCGGCAGCTGTTACATATCCCTGAATTTTTTCACTTAAAGGACGACCACGCAGGGCTTCAATTCCAAAGAAAACCAAGTGTCCGCCATCAAGGGCTGGGATTGGGAATAAATTAATTAGCCCCAAATTAATTGAGATAATCGCCGTAAAAACAAGCAATGAAATCAGACCATCGCCTGCAGCGCGCCCAGACATTTTTGCAATTCTTAGAGGTCCACCAAGCTCGTTTGTACTGCGT
>CAYGJW010000079.1:4281-7284 GCA_964350415.1 uncultured Alphaproteobacteria bacterium | reverse complement strand
GGGCAGGATATACGGCGTAATAGCAAACCCCCAGGTCAACAGCCACCAGCCCAGCAGGGCTATGGATAAGCCTTTTATTATTTTCATTATGCGGCCTCCTTTTGAGCGTTACCCAAAAATCGGTGCATCAGCTCATTTTGATACTGCAGCACAACGGGATCATTGAATGCCCGAGGCATAGGGGTTTCCGGCAGCTGACTGCGCTCAAGTTTTTCAGGTCCTTCAATAATTAAAAGCTCATGAGCCATTCGTAAGGCCTCAATGCAGTCGTGGGTCACCATGATTACGGTGCGGTTTTTAAACGCTGCAGACGCCAAGTCTTGTATTTCATAACGGGTCAAGGGATCTAGTGAGCTGAAGGGTTCATCCATCAAAATTACCGACCGGTCCTCCATTAGCGTTCGGGCAATCGCCACCCGTTGCCGCATACCGCCAGACAGTTGATGCGGGTAGGTGTCTGTATATCCTGAAAGCCCCACATTACATAGAGTATCACGGGCTTTCTCAATAAGCGTGCGCGTTATATTCTGACCCCGCATTTTATAGCCGATCAGAACATTATCAGTAATTGAAGCCCAAGGAAGCAGTGTGTCCTGCTGCGGCAAATAAGCCACCTGAGTCATACCTGAAAGTGACAACCCCTGCCATTCTGCTAACGACAACATTTGCTTTCCAAAGCCAGACAAAAGTTTTAGTAGGGTGGTTTTACCAACACCGCTCGGCCCCAACAATGCGGTCGTTTTTCCTAGCCTGAATTGAACATCAAGCTCAGAAAAAATCCGGATGCCGCCTAAGGTGATCGTATCCGCCTGTAAGCGAATTGGCGCGCTTTTTTCTAGGTTGATAACATTGGTTTCTAAGCAAGCATGCTTAGCATGCGCAGCATGTGTATTCATATAAGAACCTCTCCCTACGCTGGTATGAACCAGATCAGGTTTATTGGGTCGCGGAACTCCGCCTCTCAGCCTCAATAGGCTCCCCAGGGTTGAACAGTTTCTAATAAGCTGATTGATTTTAAATGAAGAGTCAACAGCAAAAAACCCCTCAGTTTCCTGAAGGGCTTTGAGTCATGGTTTATTTATGAATGTTAACCCAAATATGATTTAACAATCCGCTCTCATATTGTATTCTTTGATAATTGCTTCATCTGCGTCTGCACGCCTCATGTAGGTTTGATAGAGTGTATTTTTATAGCCTGGAGAGCAAAAAGTTTGAGCGTTTTTAAGGATCTTTATGATATTCTTAGAAGTTGCCTTTGTATGCCGCATATAAGCTTCGTAGACACCGAATTTAAACATTTCATAATTATAGACTAGTGTACGATCAATAACTGCTTCCATGTTTTCAGGGGTTGCATCAGAACGTTTTATATAAACCTCAAAGGCAGTGCATCTGTCCATTTCACCATCGATGCTATCGCTAATTTGTGAAATCATTGCGCTTACCAGTTCTTGGTCCAGAGATTTTGTTGCTGATAAATAATCGTAAACAGATTGGCTATCTACCTCAGGACCTTGGAAGCCAAAGCTTCTTATGGGGCGCAGATTTTGTCCTGGATATTTCAAAGCATACCTGGCGATCGCACCGGGACTGCGGTAAAGTTTGGGCCTTGGTGTATCGACGTAAGAGGCGATGCGCTCACATGTCTCTATTGTTAGGAATTCAGGTCTATCAAGGATAAAATAGAGAATGTTTTTTCTGGCAGCACAATCACATTGATCGGTAACTTGGTTATTCGCATGCAATATAAGTTTAAGAACCACATTTGTTATAACCATTGAGTTTGAGTCTAAACAAGTTGACTCCAACCTCAGCACTCTTTTTTTATTTTCTGGATCAATATGGTTTAAAATTTGCCCAAGCAACATTTGAATCAGCTTATATTTTTTACTAAGTGCAGAGAAATAACCAGGATTGTAAAGCGCTTGAAAGTCAGGGTTTGTCCAAAGTGGGTGATTCTGTAGTGAAAGAACGGTTGCTTGGTAAATAACGTTGTTAAAACCATAATACTCATAATCATGCAAGGCCGTTAAAATATCCATGAGGTTTTGAATGTGAGCATCTTCTACCTTATCAAATTGATCGCTTATGTCACCTTGCTGTGCGGTTGCAAGCAGACTGTCGATGGTCTGATAAAATTGCTCAGTTATTGTCTGTGTAAAACAGGGGCCTGTTTGAAGGGAACCCCTTAAAACGTCTGAGGCATTTTTGTTAACTTCCAAAAGCTGTACAAGCGGCATTTGTCCGGAAATATGCATTTGAAGCTCTTGCGGGAATTGTTTCACCTGGTCATAAAGAGATTCATCCTCAGGTTCAGTGGATGATTTGCTATCCCGTTCTAAGGGGTTACTTGCTCTGTCTTGGTTTCCGGCTTGCAGAAATAGAGGCGTAAGCCCCATAAAAAGCATTATGGCCCATGCAGTCGCTTTCGTATTAAACGGGGTTTTATAATATTTTTTCATCAATTTCCCTTATTTATATCTTCAGTAATTAACTTTGCTCTAGGATATTCTGAAAGACCTTCGATTGTTTTGTTACCTTGAATTCAGTGATTTGAAATTCAGCGCAGCTGTGGATGGCAAAGGGGTCTTGCGCCATGAGGTTCTCGACTGATTTTCGGTCTTTTCCTTGTGCAAGGATGATGCCGCCAAAACGCGGCACTTGCGGTCCAGCCAGTAGCAGGGTGCCATTCTCAAAGTGCGTGTTCATAAATTTCAGATGCGCTTCTTTATGTTGCGTGATGGTTTCCAGCTCCACGATGTATTTCAAGTTGATGACGAATAGGTTTTTGGGCATTTCAGCTCTCCTTGTCGTTTTTGTTTATCTCGGGATATTTATCAGAATTTGCGCGATAGTAATCCAGGGCAGGGTGATCGTCGGGGATCGTAATAGCTTCGATATAACAGTTGTTTTTGAAGCTGCCTTTTTTCTGATTTTTTGTATCCGCAACTTTTTTGATTTCAGTCATTGGGATATTTTGGGTGTATGGAATCGATTGGACAA
>CAYGJW010000079.1:0-4271 GCA_964350415.1 uncultured Alphaproteobacteria bacterium | reverse complement strand
GGACAACTTCCATGACATCAGCAAGCTCTTCGATCAATTCTTGCTGTGTTTTTGCTTCCGCGACCTCGATGCATTCTTCCTGTAATTTGCACTTCAAATGACCCAAAATAGCATCCATAGACACCGTTTTTTGATCTATGGCGACCCCTAAATTCCCTAAAATTTCTGGAATTTTATCCCGAACAAGTTTTTTGAATTGAAATGTATGCATTATTTTTGTACGCTCTATTATTCTAAAAAAGACCAGCATATTAAAGGGATTTCCAAAATGGATAGCAAGGATAAAATCATCTTTATAGAAGGGGTGAACTCAGTCCCAGAAGATGAGAAAATCTTTATCAGAAAATTTAAAAAATTCAATGATTCCAAATTGTTATGTCTTGTTGATCAACCGGTAAGTTACTTCCTAAAAGACCAATCCGGCGATGTTCTGGGCGGCATTATGGGGCGCGCATGGCATGGCGCGCTGAAGATTGACCAGCTATGGATTGATGAATCGATCCGGGGAAAGGGGCATGGTTCTAAGCTGTTGAAACTAATCGAAAAATTTGGGGTTGAGTATAAATGCTCCGTTGCCATGACAGAGACGGGGAGCTTTCAATCGCCTGAATTTTATCTAAAAAACGGTTATAAAATTGAGCATATTCGCGAAGGATATAAAGACGGAATCACTGAATATATGTTGCGTAAAAAACTCTAACTTATCAAGTTATTATTCTTATTTAAGGCATTGATTTATATGTTATTTTGATAGTTTTATAATCTCAAAAATTAATCATATTTTCTGAGGATTCAGCATGTATCTAAATGTAATTCGTCGTAGACTATATATTTTTTTTGCCGGGAATTTAGCTCATAGAATAGTACGAAGCATGTCTGTGCTTAGGGCCCAGAATATAAAAAGTAAGGATTCGAGCAGCCAAGAAAGCCGCACCATATTCAGTTGTAAGATGGTCCATCAGGCGTAATGCTTAGGCGAGCAAAATAGGCTGCTCATTCATAGCCCGTACACCTAATTCAGGCTCGATCATTAGAGCTGTAAAGCTAAGGGCATAGATTTGTAAGCGATTGAATTAAAAGGATATACGGATCATTTGCAAGATTTCTTATATGTTTAATCATATAATCATCGGCTTGCTATTTTGAGTTGTACTCATCATCAGCAGCAGATCAATTGCAAGGCCATCGCAGAGATAGCGTTCTATCATTAAAACATACTTCGTTTTCCATAATATATATTATGCGACTTTCTTGTGTGCTGATTATTAGTGTTGTGTATGTTATCTCAGGTCAATATCGCTATTCTTCTTCTGTGGGCTATCGATTGCAATCGCATTTTATTTTTTAGACACAGCATCACATATGTGAAATTTAAAAAGTTTATGTATAATGAATTTATAAACAAAATAAAATGTCTGAGGAAATCTATGAATAGAAGACGCTATCAAAATAAGTGTCGGGTTAGTATTGATCCATTTTCTTCAGATAAAGGCACACGCACCGCGGAATCTCCATCACTTGACCGGTTGCTGCATGCTGTGCAAGGACGCTTTACGCATAGCCTATCTCCTGCTGCATTTATGCTGGCTTGGTCTGATTGGTTGCTGCACTTTCAAAACTCACCAGGGAAAAAAGCGCAATTGAATAAAAAGTTACTCCGTAAACTAATGCGGATTAACCGTTATGCTTTTTATGCGGCTATTAACCCTGATGCCCCTGCTTGTATTGAACCGCTTGAGAATGACAAAAGATTTGATGCAGCAGAATGGCAAAAGTGGCCCTTTAACGTTACTTATCAAGCTTTTTTGCTTTTGCAGCAGTATGTCCAAAGTGCGACAACGGGTATTAATGGTGTTTCGCCAGATAATGAGCAAATCGTATCTTATACGGCTCGGCAATTTCTTGATTTGTTTGCCCCCAGCAATTTTGCTTTGACAAACCCTCATGTTTTAGAGAGGGCAAAAAAAGAAGGTGGTGCAAATTTCGTTCGCGGCTTCATGAACTACATGGAAGATTATGAGAGAAAACAAGCTGAAAAACCTCCCATAGGAAGTGAGAACTTCATTCCTGGGCAACAGGTTGCATGCACTCCTGGTAAGGTGGTTTATCGCAACCGCTTGATTGAGCTTATTCAGTATGAACCACAGACTAAAAACGTGAGGCCAGAGCCTATTTTGTTCATTCCAGCCTGGATTATGAAGTATTATATTTTGGATCTTTCGCCGCACAATTCTCTTGTCAAACACCTACTTGATCAGGGATACACTGTTTTCATGATTTCCTGGGTTAACCCAAGCGCTGAGGACCGCGACCTTGGTCTGCGTGATTACCGAGAGCTTGGGATTCGTGATGCGTTAATGATCATGGATAAAATTTGCCCTAAACAAAAAGTGCACGCAGTGGGGTATTGCATTGGCGGCACACTACTGTCGATTGCGGCCTCGCTATTTGCGCGGGAGAACTACCACCCATTTAAAAGCATCACCCTGCTGGCTGCCCAGACGGATTTTGAGGAATCTGGTGAGTTGATGCTGTTTATTAACCCATCGCAGATTGCCTATTTAGAGGATATTATGTGGGAGCGCGGGTATTTCTCCAACACGCAGATGTCGGGGGCATTCCAGCTCTTAAGAAGTAATGACCTGGTTTTTTCTCGCCTTGTAGAGCATTATTTACTAGGTGACCGTGAGGAGCTCTTTGATTTGACTGCTTGGAATGCAGACTCCACACGCTTACCTTATAAAATGCATTCACAATACCTGAGGCGCTTATTTATTGATAATCAGCTTGCAGAGCGTAAATACAAGATTAATGATAAGCCTATTGATCTAAAGGATATTAAGTCCCCCCTATTCGTTGTCGGGACTGTGACCGACCACATTGCACCTTGGAAATCCGTGTATAAAATTCATTCACTCGTTAACTCCGCGGTTACGTTCATCCTTACAACGGGCGGCCATAATGCCGGCATTATCAGCAAGCCTGGGCATAAAACACGTACGTATCAAATGTCAGACTGGAAGCTTGGGGATAAAATATTAGACCCTGAGTTGTGGCATAAAAATACAGAATCGAAAGACGGATCCTGGTGGACTGACTGGGTGCAGTGGCTGGATACTAAGTCTGGTGAGAAAACATCACCGCCGCCTATGGGCACTGGCGAGGTAAGCTATCCTGTATTGGATGATGCCCCGGGATGTTACGTTCATATGCGCTAAGTTTAGGGTTATAAAAAAAAGGGCCCGTAAAGGCCCCTTTTTATTCCAATCAGTTCGCTGATTTATTCTTTAGTCGTAGAGATCTGTAACATCATCATCTTCATGAATCACTTCTTTTGGTTTATCAACATCCTCCACTTGGTCATACATAGCCCCTAATTTCTCTTGTTTAGGGGCAGTACCGCGTGCCGCAGCTTTTTCATACCATTCTAACGCTTTAGAATGCATTTTTAGCAATTCATCTAATTCTTCTTGCTTATTAGTTGCTGAAACTTCTTCAGGTTTAGTATTTTTTTCGGAAGCTGCATTGGGTGCTTTGGTGTACATACCCCCTAATTTCTCTTGTTTAAGGGCCTTACCCTGTGCCGCAGCTTTTTCATACCATTCTAAAGCGCTTAAACTCTTCTCTTCAGCTTCTTGAAATCCTGTTCCACCGGTTGCTGAAATTTCTGTGCAACTTAGAAGTAATCCCAAAAAACTTGCTGACAAAATAATTTTTCTAAACATAATTTAAATCTCCTAATTTAAGTAACATGTAGTTATTATTGCACTAATCTTGATATGAGTCAATAACAATTATTCAGTATTATTTGAAAAAAGGGAGAAAAACATGAGTGTCTCCCTCCCCTGTAATCAGTAATGATAAATTAAAACTTAGCTGTCCTTGCCTTCATCCTCGTCAGTACTCTTTTTTTGTACAGGCACTGGACGTGTTAGATAATGCGGCAAATCTGAACGAGATGCTTTAAAAGGAGAATCTGCCTTAGGAGCCTCTGGTTTCGTTGGCTGTGTCTTCTCAGCGCTTGTCGTCCGAGGGTCAGGTCGAGCTTCACGACGCGGTCTTTCGCGTTGTGCCTTTGCTTCTTGCTCACGGCGCTCGCGATGCATGATTTCCCGTTGCTGCCTTGTTAGGCGTGGTCCGCCCTCATACCGTTGTGGTGACTTCGATGATGAATCGCTTCTGCTTGATCCATCAGTCGTGCCTGAAGTTCTGGCGCGTGATCCTGATCGCGGCGAAGCAGCTGAGGGACGCGGGGTTCGTGGGCCGGTCGG
>CAYGJW010000078.1:2562-7358 GCA_964350415.1 uncultured Alphaproteobacteria bacterium | reverse complement strand
CTTGTAGCGATCTTTGGGCATCCAATTGATGTCTTCTCGGGTCCATTCTGGGGCGAATCCAAGCCCTAACAGCCCAACATTCAATTCTTCAGCAACAGCTTTTACTTCCCTGATGTGCTGCGCGACTTCATCTCGGCTTTGGTGCAAATTTTGTAAGGGAGCCCCTGATAGCTCAAACTGCCCACCAGGCTCCAGCGTTATCGACGCATTGTTACGCTTAAGCGCTATGGTATGAGGGCCTTCTTTAACTTCATTCCAACCAAACTGCGTCAGACCTTTAAGCACAGCCTCAATACCACAAGCTCCGTCAAACTTAAGGGGTTTATGGGTCTGCAAATTAAAGAGGAATTTTTCATGTTCTGTACCAATACGCCACTGATTCTCAGGTTTTTCGAAACGCCCAAAATAATCAATCAATTGTTGTTTACCTGTAATCATCTGCTTGGCGTCCACGCCATTCTCCTTAAGTCGACTGATTTAAAAAACCTTGCGTGCAAGCGACGGCAGCAAGTGCGGCTGTCTCTGCCCTTAACACCATTGCCCCCAAGCTAACACAGTGCACAAAATCATAGCGCGTAATTTTTTCAACCTCTAAGTCTGAAAAGCCGCCTTCTGGGCCCATAAGCAAGGAAATTTCAGGGTTATCCTTATAATTTTCAGCCAAGGCATCTAAAATCGGCCTTCCGCCTCGTTCGTAGCAAAAAAACAAGGGAACCTCAGGATTCCATCGCTCCAGCATATCCGCAAGCGATGACAGCGGATCAATAGCGGGAACATCGCAACGCTCCGACTGCTGAGCTGCCGCGACAGCATATGCCCTGTATTTTTCTTCGTTAATACTCGTGACCGCTGTATATTCCGTCTGCACGGGGCTTAGTTTTTTCACACCCAGCTCTGTCACACCTTTAATCAATAACTCCATTTTTGCTGGCTTTAAGGGCGCAAAGACAAGGTGCAATCCAACCGTACTTTCCGGCTGTGCGCTTAGCTGATCATCCACCGTCAGCGTGACTGTTCCCTTACCACGAATACCGTGCACATAAGCGCTCCAAACACCGTCTTTACCATTAAAAGCATGCACTGGATCGCCATCGCGCATACGCCTTGCATTCTTCAGGTAGTTGACCTGGTCCGGGCTCAAGACTATGCTAGCACCAGCAGCAAGAGGACCGGGTACGTACAGCCTTAAACTTTGTTTACCGGAAACTTTATCCATAACAAACCTATTATTCCTATGACTTCCCAACTTAATTCAGCATCCGCCAAAAATATTCCGCACACTTCCTATCTTAACGCCGTCATTGCCCTTACCCGCTTCAACAAACCCATTGGCATATGGCTGCTTATGTGGCCATGCTTTTGGTCCATTGCAGCAGCAAGCTCTGATATTGATATCACACTGCTTGTCCTGTTCGCAATCGGATCAGCACTCATGCGCGCTGCGGGCTGTACATTTAACGATATTCTTGACCGCGATCTGGACCGTCATGTTGCCCGGACAAAGAACCGGCCACTTGCCTCTGGTCGCTTAACACGCAAGCAAGCTGCTATCGTTTTGATACTTCTTCTCAGCGTGTCATTTATTATCTTAATTCAGCTTAATGCCCTAACCATAATACTTGGGGTTGCTTCCTTGCTTCCTGTGGCCCTGTATCCGATGATGAAGCGCTGGACACGCTGGCCCCAGGCATTCTTAGGCATTACCTTCAATTGGGGCACCTTGATGGGTTGGACAGCCGTTACGGGCACATTCGACCCACTATGTCTTTTGCTTTACGCTAGCGGCTTCTTCTGGACGCTTGGTTTTGATACCATTTACGGCCTTCAGGACCGTGAGGATGACCTGATCATCGGCATTAAATCCACAGCCATCACCTTACACAATAAAATCAAATTTTGGATTGCAGGGTTTTATGCCTTAACAATTACGGGCATTCTAACTGCAGGCTATATACTTGATAAATCGCCGAGTTTTTACGGCATTTTACTCATCGCAGCGGGCCTACTGCTATGGCAAGTCCTCACCCTTGATACATGCAACCCCAAAAGCGCACTGCAACGCTTTAAGAACAACCAATGGGTTGGCGGCATCCTATTCTTAAGCTTCGCACTTTCTTAAAAATAAAAAAAACACTAATTAAAAAAACAGACATGTTGACTTTAATGAAATAACCATATATAAACAAAAACATAATTACTTCATAAATACATGGATAAAAAATGTTTTTTATTAAAAATTTCTTATTTTTTCTCTTATACATATTTGTTTTCTCTAATCTTATTGCTGCACCCAACCAAATAACACAAGAAACAGAAATCATTCTCAACAAAGAGGCTCTGGTAGATCAGGCACAGGCCGCCCCCTCCACACCTTCTGCTACAAAACAACAAAACCAATGCAATAATGTTGCTCCATCTTGCTGGTCTCTTCACCCTCAACGACAAGGGCAGCTCCAACTTTGTGACAGCAAAGGACAGGTGTTATGCATAAGAAACGTTGAAACAAATAAGGCTCCCCGAGCTCTCCGCGAAGGCTTTCTCTACATTAAATACAAAGGAAAAAACTACTCTTTAAGACGTGACCCAAATGATAATCTAGATTTAGAAGAAAATGGCTTCAAATCAGGACAAATCGCCAAAACCCTAAAGAGTGCAGGCAAAACAATAACGCCTAAACAACAACGCAAGTATAGATATGATGAGGTTGACCTGGATTCTGTGGCTTACTGGCGCATTCATCCAGCGCAACAGGGAAAGTTTCAACTTTGCGATAAAGATGGGCATACAATTTATACAAATAACATTCTAACGCTCAAAGGCCCCAGGCGCCTATCTGAAGGCCGATTATACATAATGCACCGGGGTAAAACTTACCGTTTTGAACGCTCCCCTGAAGACCACCTAAACCTAGAAGAAAATGACTTTGCTGTAGGATCCAACGAAAAATGTAAGGTCTATTATAGAAAAAAAGACAAGCAAGCACTCGGAATAATCCTTAAAAACGCTGCCTATTGGCGCATTCACCCAGAACAACAGGGAAAATTACAACTTTGTGATAAGAATGGGAACATACTGTACACAGAGTTTACCAAAACAAAACGAGGCCCTAGAGCCCTACATAAAGGCTATCTAAGCTTCACTTGCACAGAGCGGGATTATGTTTTAAGACGAGATCCAAATGATCACCTAGACTTAGAAGAAAATGGTTTTAGATCAGGACAAACCCCAAAAACTGTGAAACAACCGAAGCCATTAACAACCAAACAAAGAAAATTGTCCATATATGATAACGTTGATTTAGAGGCTGTTTCCTATTGGCGCATTCATCCAGAACAGCAGGGGAAATTTCAGCTTTGTAACAAAAATGGGCACACTCTTTGCACAGAAGACGTTAAAACAAAAAAAGGCCTTCGATCCCTTCGTGGCGGCTATTTACGGATTAATTACAAAGGAAAAGCTCACTGTTTTAAACGAGGTCCTAACGACCACCTGAGCTTAGAAGAAAATGACTTTGAGCCAGGACAAAACCCAAGAATTTTCGAAAATTTAGAAACAAGCTCTCTTTCAAAGAATGCTGAAGCAGCGATAGATCTAACCTCTATGGCTTTTTGGCGCATTCACCCAGAACAGAAAGGGAGATTTCAACTTTGCGATAAAGATGGCGTCGTTTTATGCACAAAAAGTGTTGAAACACGCAATGGACTTAGGGGGCTATCAAATGGTTTTCTGCGTATAAACTATAAAAGAAAAATTTATTACTTAAAACGTCATCCGGATGATCAGACAAACTTAAAAGACAATGGCTTTAAAGCGGGCCTAAAAGCAAGAGTACTGAATAAAGCTGAAGCACCACCCATTATTAACGACAATACTGAAATTACTCCTGAGCCCGTCGATACAAACACATCACTTAGCCCTGTCAATTCAGGCTCAACTGCGGCAAGCCCTATAACAAGCCAAACAACCGAACCTCAACAGATGCTGGAAGAAATGGCAGATGACATTGATATGCTCGATATATCAAAGTCACCACCCCCCTCACCAGAAGTCTCAGAGACTGCAACTTTTGAAGATTCGTTTGCACCAATAGAATCGCCCCAACCTGAAGCAAGCCCTCAAGAAATTTATATAGATTACATAAATTTAATCTCCGCGGCTGAAAGCCAAACAACCGAGCCTCAACAGATGCTGGAAGAAATGGCAGATGACATTGATATGCTCGATATTTTAAAGTCACCACCCCCCTCACCAGACCCCGAGACTGCAACTTTTGAGGAATTTTTTCAAGAACCACTACGACCTTCAACGCCTTCTGAAGAAGCCCATGCAGGTCAAAAACGTCCAAAATCTTCAACGCCTCTACCAGCAAAACAAGTAAAGAATCAGTATGATGACATTAAATTGAAATCTGTGGCTTACTGGCGCATTCATCCAGAACAGAAAGGGAAATTACAGCTTTGCGATAAAGACGAATTAGTTCTATACACAGAAGGCATTAAAACACACAAGGGCCTTAGAGGCCTCTCTCATGGCTACTTACGAATCAGATGCAAAGGAAAAAATTACCTTTTTAAACGCCACCCTAACGATCATCTAGACTTAGAGGACAATGGTTTCAGGCCAAGCCTAAACCCTAGGATTCTGGAACAAAGCAAGAGTCATCATAACAGTAACGCCCCTTCAGAACTCGAAAAGAGTGGGCTTTCTCCAAGAGAAATCCCAGGAACTTTAAGTACTTTAACCCTTTCTCCTCTAACCCAAGAAATTGCGAATCAAGCTATTTGCTGGAGAATTCA
>CAYGJW010000078.1:0-2462 GCA_964350415.1 uncultured Alphaproteobacteria bacterium | reverse complement strand
CCCTTTCTCCTCTAACCCAAGAAATTGCGAATCAAGCTATTTGCTGGAGAATTCATCCTACTCAAAAAGGTTATCTGCAACTTATTAATAAAACTGGAACGATCATTCATATGGCCGAAGTAAAAATCAGGTCAAGGCGCCAAAGAGTTTTGCGCAATGGCTTGTTATTTTTATCGGTAAAAAATGGCAAACAGGTGAGATTTAAACGCCACCCGGACGACCATTTAAACCTAGAAGAAAATAATTTTAAGCCGGGACAGACTCCAAAAATTTTGGAAAGATCTGAAGCTCCTATTGTGATTAATAATACCCAAGAAGCCATTCATGAACGCGTTGACAACAACACACAATTCAATCCGATAGATTTTGATGAAATTCTTGCAAGAACACTTGCAAGACCATCGACTGAAGACTCCGAAATAATTAACTATGCTATGCTTTCACCAGCTCATGCTGATGTTGAGATGCTCGATGTGAGCAAACTGACCCCAGAATCACCACTTCATTTTGCAGCTCAGACTCAAGAGCTTTTCAATATAACTTCATTTAATATGAACGATCAAATAAATGGCCTCAACGAAGACGATTTAAACTGGTTATCTATTTTTGAATAAATCTAAAAAAAGCCTTTGTAAGCAGCAATACTAAGAGCGCGCCACTAGAAGACGCGCTCTTCACCAACCATACATAAACCAAGAAAATAACAGCAAAACACAGAGAAAAACACGTATTCACTTGACAAAAAACAATAAATACTATGAAATTACTTAAATCATTACATTAAATACATTTTTACTAGAGGATATTTTATGGTCTATTCTGCAAAAATACTTTTTATTATGAACTATTTACTCCTCTCATCTGTTTTTGCTTTTGGGACAAACAACCCTTTCATAACTACTACTGACCAGCCTGGAAACACCAACCCATTTCAGCTTAACCCACAAGAAAGCAACTACTCAGAAGCAAACTCCTTTAACGGAGACTCTAACATAGTCGATAATATCTTTACCCTTTTCTCTTCCCCACAATTTCACTGTGCCCACGCTTCTTTGAGCAGCCCAGAAATACTATCAGCACCCATGTCACCAAATATAAGTTTTGAAGAATTTCTGCTTCAGCAAACGCAAACAGTCGACAGCAGCTCACCGGCTCCTGCCGCTGGCGACAAGCGCTCAAGCTCTATGATAGAAAACTCGAACCCACCCGCTAAAAAAAAGAAAAACAGCAATTCCTTTACAAAAGATACGACTCTCCTCTCCTCACAACCAAACTACAAAAACGTGAATATTAACAAAGCCGTTTATTGGAGAATTGCTCCAGATCAACCAGGTTATTTCCAGCTTCTAGATGCGAAAGGCAGTATACTGCATACAGCAATGGTACTCTCACATAAAGGCGAAAGAAAACTTGTGAAAGGCTTCTTAAAAATAGTATGCGGTAAAAAAAGCAGATTTTTAAGACGCATCTTTAATGATTGTGCAGTTCTAGAGGAGCATGGCTTTGCCCCAGGACAAATTGCAAAAATTTTCAGACAATCAGAAATGCATGAAAATCATATAAAAATACCGGTTAACGGCACCAATAAAGAAAACACTCCTGGCCTGCTGCTATCTGATCTCATACTTTCCAGTAGCAACACAGAACAAATAAACGCGAATACAGACATTGAAATGTTGGACACATCCTTATTTGACTTTGATGCAGAGTTTTACGCAGAACCAAATACCATTAAGACACCCGACACTTCAAACGTCACAACAGTCTGCCTTCAAGAATCTGATCTCGACTGGCTGATTAATCAGAGAAACGAAACTCCAGAATCATATAGACCAGACATTGAAATGCATGACATTCAAGAAGCTGACATCAAATTTTTAGAGGCCTTTGCCTAACCTCTACCCCCCTAGAAAGCATTATTATTTAGAGCTGCCAGCCCGGGCAGCTCTTTGCCTTCAAGCCATTCCAAAAACGCGCCACCAGCGGTTGAGGTGTACGTTAACTTATCCAACACACCCGCATGCTTTAAGGCTGACAATGTATCGCCACCGCCTGCAACACTCAGCAAACCATGCTCTTGTGTTTGGCTTGCAACAAATTCTGCAACCGCATTGGTTGCGGTATCAAATGGCTTCTTTTCAAACACACCCAGCGGACCATTCCAAATCAGCGTCTTTGCCAATTTTATGACTTCTATGATCTCGATAACCGTCTGTGGCCCAACATCCAGGGCCATTTTATCAAAGGCAATACCATCTAAACTGACCGCTTCTGATTTTGCGCCTGCCTTAAACTCAGAGGCAACCACCACATCTTTAGGCAGCATTAGATTACAGCCATTTTCTTGAGCAACCTCTTTCACTTGCCGCGCCGCATCCAATCCCTCACCCTCATAAAAAGATCCCCCCATCTCGCGCCCTTCAGCAGCCAGGAAAGTATTTGCCATACCGCCGCCAACAACC
>CAYGJW010000077.1:0-7364 GCA_964350415.1 uncultured Alphaproteobacteria bacterium | reverse complement strand
TCCCCCTTGTGTGTTTACGCTCTTCAAAACCCTGGGGAAAACAGCCAAATCCTCAAAAGCTTCACATCCATTGACCCCGTGACTAAAACGAGCAGAAGCACTGATCAAAAGCACTATGACGCACTTGCCGTCTCTATTTCTGAGGCACCAGAAAATATGGATTTATTTGAAGCTATATGCATGCATATCTCTACACATGACTGTAAGGCTATGAGTGCCGTAAGTATCTTAATTAGCAGACTTTTAAGATTTGACGGGCTCTCCCCTTCTAACATTCTCGAGTCTTTAAAAAGAGGTGATTTTCAAAACAAAAAAATTGGGGAATTTGCCATAAAAAGAACAGAAAAAGTAATAGAACAAATTAAGATAAAAGATGCCATTGATAAACTGCAACAAGGTGTCTCAACCTACCTTTCTCAAGAAGAAACAATAAAAAGTCTCATTCAACAACTTGAAGAAAGGGCTAGAGTATTTAGACAACAAGAAACAGAAAAGCTTAACGCTATCAAAGGCCGGATTGGGCAAAATATCAATGAACCTCCTCTGTTTCAAGCTATGCAACAAAAAAAACAAGAGCTCTCAACAAAACTTAGAGCGATGGAAAGTCAAAAAGCACAAATCGTTGCTATTTTGATCCAACAAAAAAAAGCATTTTTAACAGAACAAATGACACTAGAAAAAGCAATTGCTATCGAGCGTTGCCTCAAAAAATCTGGCAATAAAGCGGCGTTAGAAAGAATTCAATCAATCATTGAAGCAATTATTTCTGAAGAAGAAAGTAATTTTAACCGCAATTAAACGAACCTGAAGAAATATAGAAACACCTAACCTTAAATAAGAAAACCCTCTGGAATTTCCAAAGGGCTTTTCTTATGGGTAACGAACACCGTCAAAGTTAAAAACTACCTTCTCTTCCTTCTAGAAAATTCTCTCTTCAGCAAACGAATCATAGCCTGGTTGACCTCAGTTCTGTGATCATTAAGATTCGCTACGATAAGTTGATCAACATTTGAAGGGCTATAACTATTTTGGGATAAAAATCTTTTAATTGAAGCCCCCGAAATCGTCCCATCCATCACTATGCGATCTTTATCTCGCATGACAAAACGAATATTTTTTGCCTCCCACATTTTACGGATAAAGTCACCTTCATTTTCCCAGCAAGCACCTTGGCCGTGCACTTTAACAGAGGCTATTTTATGTGATGCCTCAAACTTCTTAGAATTATCTCCCATATCAAGCTTGAATCCCATATTTACAGGAGGAGTATTAAATTCAAATTTCATTACCTTAGAAATTGGATAAGTCTTCTTGTAACTATCAATTGAAATGTCTAACTGCATTCCATCTTGAATTCTCTCTTGGGGATTCTCAATAAAATGATGACTATAGATCATCATAAAAGGCTGCCCATAATCTGTCGCATAGAAGAGCAAAGCAACATCATCATTAGCATGACTTACAGGAAGATAAATCGCATTATCCTTTTTAGCATCCGAATTAAAAGTTTTCTTCCCTGATTCAGTTGTTGCACACGCAGCTAAACTTAGGACACACAAAAGACTTAAAACAAAATTTTTCACAATAGACTCCTCTTATCTTTTTAGATTCGGCGCAATTATAGTGCAGCCATAAAAGGAAGGATAGCAAATACTAACCAAAGCTGTTTTCTTTGTGCTGATCGAGGAAATCTCGGATGTGCATGACCTGGCCGTTCAGGGTCCAGGTTGGTGCAACAAACTGTGTAAAGTGCGCGGCGATATCTTCGGGTTTTGGCAGCTTACTTTGGTCTTCCCCGGGGAAGCCCTCAGCCCGCATATCAGTTGCAAGCACGCCTGGCGAGATAATATTCGCGCGGATAGACATATCCTCAACTTCTTTTGCATAAGTGCAAACTAAGGACTCCAACGCAGCCTTTGTTGCGCTATACACCCCCATATAGGCGGGCTGTATACGCACAGCTTCGGAGCCTATGAAAAGAAAACGTCCTGCATCCGATAAACGCAACAAAGGATCAAAGGATCTGATCAAACGTAAGTTCGCTGTTACGTTCAGGCGAACGGCTTGCTCCCAGTGTTTTGGATTCACCTGGTGAACAGGCAGCATACCGCCCAGCTGCGCCGCATTGCCGACAACGGCATCTACACGACCATAGCGTTCATGCAAGCGCGCTGAGAGCTCCTCAACTACACCATTCTTTGACAGGTCTGCAGGCACCAATAAAGCCTCATGACCATGGGGAGAAGCTGCTTTGACCCGATCATCGACCTTTTCCAGATCTTTCGCTGTGCGGGCCGTTAAAATAAGCTGTGCACCTGCACCTGCGTACGCTTCTGCGAGTGCTGCACCTAAACCTCTTGATGCACCTGTAATAAGGCACACCCGGCCTTCTAATTGACCTTTTGTCATGGGGGATACTCTCTAGAATTTACATTATTAAGTGAATTACAACAAATCAAAGCAAAAGCCCATTCATTCTAATCCACTCAGTAATCGGTTGTGAGTCTACTGGTTTTGCTCAATCAATTGATCAAGATCCTCACGAGAATCAGAATCATAACCAGATGCACCTGTCGTTGTATCAGCATCCGCAACTGGCGCGGACGTGTTTTCATCATCTGGGATTTCTTCTTCTACCGCGCTAGGCATTACTTCTTCATTCCGCGGCTTCATGAGCTGATTAATGGCATCAGCAAATTCAGTGCCTTTAAAGGTACTGCTCACCAATTCCAGGGTCGCAAATGAAACTTTTTTCACATAAGGATACGTCCGTGCATCTGAAATCCAAGCTGGGAATTTCTGGCTTGGAACAGCCCACAAAAGTGCTACATAAGCAATAAATACAATAAATGCACCGCGAACAAAACCAAACAAGACCCCAAGCGGGCGATCAATACGTTTCAGGGCACTTTTTTGAACAGTATCTGCAATAAAATGAGCAAAAATTGAGAAGATAATGAGCGCTAAAACAAACAGCACACCCCCAGCGACAAGATCAGCAATAATATCAACGCTAATAAACTGCCGAACAAAACCCTGCACTTGCGGGAAGAAATCAACAGCAACCAAAGCGGATGCGATCCACGCGGCAAGTGAGAATACTTCTCGGACTAAACCCCGGTAATATGAAAAGAAAATTGATAAGGCAATGATGCCTCCAACGGCTAGATCAGTTAAAAGACTCATTTTGTCCATGTTTTTCTCCCATTCTTTAATAAAGGTATCTTAAGATCGAATAAAATCAATCAATTGTTGCAAGGTGTTAACCGGAACAATCTGAATATGTGCACTTTTAACACCCTGAGCTTTTTTATCTTGATTGATCGGCGCGTATACTTTTTTAAACCCTAACTTTTGTGCTTCCTTCACCCGTACAGACATCTGACTAACAGGCCTAACTTCCGCAGACAAGCCTATTTCACCCAGAAAGACGGCATCATTTTCTAAAGGACACTTTAAAAAAGATGAAACCAGCGCCGCCGCTACCGCTAAGTCAGCCGCAGGCTCTTGCACACGATACCCCCCTGCAACATTCAAATAAACATCCTTTGCGCCCATGTTCAAACCGCAGCGCGATTCCAGAACAGCCATAACCATCGATAGTCTGCCGCTATCCCAGCCTACGACAGTTCGGCGTGGCGAAGGAAGTGGCGATGCAGCAAGCAATGCTTGGATCTCGACCAAGACTGGCCGTGTCCCCTCAATGCCTGCAAAAACACTCGTTCCTGCAGCTTTTTCCTGCCGTTGCCCCAAAAACAATTCTGAAGGGTTTGTGACCTCTTGAAGTCCAAGCTGCGTCATTTCAAATACGCCAATTTCATTCACAGGGCCAAAGCGATTTTTTACCGCACGCAGTAATCTGAACTGATGACCTCGATCACCTTCAAAGTACAGGACTGTGTCAACCATATGCTCTAGAATCCGGGGCCCAGCGATCATGCCTTCCTTTGTGACATGCCCAACAATAAACACTACAAAGCCCCGAAGCTTTGCCAGCCGGATAATTTCTAGCGCACACACACGCACCTGACTTACTGTCCCAGGCGCCGCATCCAAATCAGGGGAGTACATGGTTTGAATTGAATCGATGACCACCAGTCCTGGCGGGTTCTGCGTATCAAGGGTCGCGAGAATATCTTTCATATTCGTTGCAGATGCCAAAGAAACACTGGATCCTTCAACGCCTAAACGCTTTGCCCGCAGGCGGATTTGCCCAATGGCTTCCTCACCAGAAATATAAGCGCAAGAGACCTGGCTACTTAGGTGCGCGCAAAGCTGCAGAACAAGCGTCGACTTCCCAACGCCTGGGTCTCCGCCAATTAAAAGCGCTGAGCCTGCGACAAGACCGCCCCCGCAGACCCGATCAAATTCGCTAATCGCAGACTTAATCCGCGGAACTTCCGCAGACTCGCCCTTTAGGGCCACAAAATCAATGACGTTCCCATCTTTGCGGGCAATCCCTTTGGGGGCAACAGCCTGGGAGCTCTCTTCAACCAGACTATTCCAAGCCCCGCAATCTGCGCATTTCCCTGCCCATTGAAAGGTCAGGGTCCCGCACGATTGACACGCATATTGTTTCTTCGCCTTAGCCATTGCTCTCCAGTCCTCCCCCAACGTAATAGCGCTCAAATCGGTGACCCAAACGCGTTAGAATTTCCCGGACATTTGTCTGCATAACAGCAGCAACGTCGTTTGGCGTGTAATGGTCGCCCATGATTTCCACTTGAGCGCCAGGAAAAATCATTGATTCAGGAACATCGGTGACATCAAGCGTAATCATATCCATTGAAACGCGGCCGATAACCGGCACTTCATAGCCTTGGAGAATCGCCATTCCTTTATTCCCAAGCTGCCAATAAAATCCATCAGCATAGCCAATAGGGACAACCGCAATACGGGTTGGACGTTCAACCATATGGGTCCCGCCATAACCCACACGCTCACCTGGATTTAAATGACGAACCTGAAGAATCGGTGCATTCAAACCGACAACTGCTTTAAGGCCATATCCCTTAACCATACCGTATAAACCATCGCCAATACGAATTTGGTCAAAGCTGTAATCCCCACCTAAAAGTAAAATATCCGAATTTGCTAAACTTAAAGGCACCTGCGGCAATAAGGCACTGGCTTCTAAAAACCGCTGCCGTTGTTGCTCGTTCATTGGGTTTTCCGGCTCTTCCGAGCAAGCCAAGTGCGTCATCACATACCGAATATCCAGCTGTTTTAAGCGCACGTCTGCACAAACTGCAGCAAATTCATCATGGGTGAAGCCTAGACGATTCATACCTGTATCGACGAATAAAACACAAGCTAATTTCTGGGCACGCTCTTCCGCAAATGCAGCCCAAACTTCAAACTGATAAGGATCAACAAGAACGGGAATTAAATTATAGTCATAAAAAGCCTGCGCTTCCCCAGGAACAATTCCCTGAAGAATAAATATTTCCGCATCTTTAAGATGCGCCCTTAACTCAACACCCTCTTCTAACTGGGCAACATGAAACTGACGACATCCTGCTTTAAACAGCGCTTTGGCAACAGGGACAGCCCCCACCCCGTAAGCATCCGCTTTTAAAACAACGCTGGCTTGTGTTGACGGAAAGTGCTCAACAAACTTCAGGTAATTATAAACGATTGCATCCAGGTCAATCGTTAAACGCGCCTTACTATTGAATTTCGGGGATATGGTCATTTTCAATCAGATCCTCGAACTTAGTGGTTTGCGAATTGAAACGAATTTTAACTTTTCCAACAGGACCATGACGATGCTTTCCAACAATTACTTCGGTAATTTCAAATACTTCGGCCATTCGATCTTGCCACTGAGCATGGCGCGTATGGAAATGATCTTCACTTTCTTCTGGCTTTTTCATCGGCTCTGTACGTTCCAGATAATACTGCTCACGATACAAGAACATCACGATATCGGCATCTTGCTCAATGGATCCTGATTCCCGAAGATCTGAAAGCTGAGGCCGCTTGTCTTCCCGCTGCTCAACCGCACGTGAAAGCTGTGACAAGGCCATAACAGGGATATCAAGCTCCTTCGCAATCGCCTTGAGTCCACGTGAGATCTCTGAAATCTCTTGGACGCGGTTTTCATTACGCCCCTTTGAGCTTCCCTGCAAAAGCTGAAGATAATCGACCACCAGTAAACTGATATTTTTCTGACGCTTTAGGCGCCGGGCCCGGGTCCGAATACCGCTGATTGTCAGCGCTGGGGTATCATCAATATACAGCGGCAAATCCGATAATTCTTGTCCGGCTTGTACAATTTTTCTGAATTCTTCATCGGTTAAAGCACCTCGGCGAATTAGATCCGAACGAACACCTGATTGCTCAGACAAAATACGCAGTGCAAGTTGCTCTGATGACATCTCAAGAGAGAAATACGCAACAGCCCCGCCATCAACCGTTTCCGTCTCACCATTTTCGTTTTGTCTGGTTTTAAAACTGCGTGCAATATTGTATGCAATACTGGTGCCTACTGCAGTCTTACCCATGGACGGACGTGCTGCTAGAATCAAGAGATCCGAGGGCCCCAAGCCACCAAGCTGCCGATCCAAATCCTTAAGACCCGTCGATAAACCCATAAGGCTACCGTCTCGCTTATAGGCCGCTTCTGCAACATCCAGCGCGATCGCCAAAACGTTCCCAAAGCTGCGTACAACTTGTGCGTCAGAACCCTTTGTTGCCAGGTCAAACAAACGCTGTTCTAAAGCTTCAACATGCTCTGTTGCTGTTTTATCAACTTCAAGCTCATGCGTCTCATTAACAATGTCTTCACCGAAGTGAATCAATGATCTGCGGATATGCAGGTCATAAACAATATTTGCATAATGCCGGCAATCGACGACGCTGTGCATATTATCCGCAAGCTGCACCAGATAATCCGTACCGCCCACTTCCTTGAGGGCTTCATCCCTTTCAAAAAAGGTTTTAAGTGTAATTGGGTTCGCTATTTGCCCCCGATTTACAAGCTTTCGGACAGCGTCATAAATGGCGGCATGCGGAGGATAATAGAAATGAGTTTCATCTAGAAAATCACCAACTTTATCATAAGCATAATTATCAACAAGCAGCGCACCCAGCAGAGCTTGCTCTGCCTCTAAGTTATAAGGCGGCTGACGATAAGACGTCTTTTCTTCGGGTAAAGCCTGCTTAACAGCAACAGATGTACTCATAAACCTATAAATTCCAAGAACAAACAATTAAAGAACACACTTGCAACGCGGTTCTTATCACGTCACAATGCTATATTATAGCGAATTTCATTCGTGTCCACACGTAAGGCCTCTGTGGAAGAGCCCATGAACCCGTTATAATCGAAGACACCCTATTGTTACACAAGATAAAGTGCA
>CAYGJW010000076.1:0-7369 GCA_964350415.1 uncultured Alphaproteobacteria bacterium | reverse complement strand
TCAATGCTCCAGCCAACTGACTTAATATCAGCTTGCTTAAATGCTAGTTTTTCCGCTTGAGCGTTGATGATCATGTGATCAACCAGATCGACACCATATACGTATTCTGTAACCGGGTGCTCAACTTGCAACCTGGTATTCATTTCAAGGAAATAAAACGCCCCGGATTCATCAACAATAAATTCAACCGTTCCTGCGGAATCATAACCCACAGCCTCTGCCAATTGCACAGCTTGTGCACCCATATCTGCCCGCATCTTTTCTGACACAAAAGGACTCGGAGCCTCTTCGATCACCTTTTGATGCCGACGCTGCAGCGAGCATTCTCGCTCACCAAAATACACCGTGTTGCCATGCTTATCGGCCATGACCTGAATTTCGATATGCCGGGGTGATTCAATGTATTTCTCTAAAAATACACGCCCATCGGAAAAACTTGAGATTGCCTCACTAACCACGCGCTCCAGGCTTGGAAGCAATTCTTCTTCTGAGCGCACAACCCGCATCCCCTAACCCCCACCGCCAGCGGCAGCTTTCAGGATAATCGGATAGCCAATACGTTTGGCTTCTTGCTTTGCCGTTGCGTCGTCTTCAAGTTCGCCAACAAAGCCGGGAACTGTCGACACTTTTGCCTTCTCGGCTAGGCGTTTCGATTCAATTTTATCGCCCATGGCCAGGATTGCCTTGCTATGCGGTCCAACGAACGTAATGCCTTTTTTAGTCAGCTTATCAACGAATTCAGCATTTTCTGACAAAAAACCAAAACCTGGGTGCAATGCATCAGCCCCGGTTTCTTTCAGTGCTGCAAAAATTTTATCCTGGTTCAGATAACTCTCTGCCGGCTTATCACCGCCCAACAGATAAACCTCATCGGCGGCATCCACATAAGGCAAGCGCTTATCAACATCGGATACAACTACAACGGTTTTAATACCCAATTGTTGAGCCGTCTTTTGAATTCGTGCAGCGATTTCACCGCGGTTCGCAATCAGAAGCTTTTTAATCATCACCAGACCCTCTCTTAAAGCGGCATATTACTGTGTTTTTTCCATGGATTTTCGAGGTGCTTATTCTTCAAAAGCTTCAAAGATCTGCAAATACGTTTGCGGGTGCTATGCGGCTTAATCACATCATCGATAAAGCCTTTTTGCGCTGCAATAAACGGATTCGCAAAACGTTTCCGGTAATCCTCGGTTTTTTCCTCAACGCTGACACCGTCCTGGATATCTTTGCGGAAGATAATCTCCACCGCGCCTTTCGGACCCATCACCGCAATTTCAGCCGTTGGCCAAGCATAGTTCACATCACCGCGGATATGTTTAGAGGACATGACATCATAGGCCCCGCCATAAGCCTTACGGGTAATCACCGTAATCTTCGGCACCGTTGCCTCAGCAAAGGCAAACAACAGCTTTGCGCCGTGCTTAATAATGCCGCCATGCTCTTGGTCCTTACCGGGCAAGAAACCAGGCACATCAACGAAGGTGACAATCGGGATATTAAAGCAATCACAGAACTGTACAAACCGCGCCGCCTTACGGGCCGAGTTAATATCCAAACACCCAGCCAGCACCATGGGCTGATTCGCCACGAAGCCCACCGTTTGACCGTCCATGCGCCCCATACCAATAATAATGTTCTGGGCGTAATCCGGTTGCAACTCAAAGAAATCACCCGCGTCCACGACTTTGCCAATAAGCTCTTTCATATCATAAGGCTGATTTGGGTTCTCAGGAATCAATGTGTCCAGCGACTCAATGGCTCTATCTTCAGGATCTTCGACAAAAAGCTCTGGGGCCTTCTCTAAATTAGATGCAGGCAAAAAAGATAAAAACTTACGGGTTTTAAGCAGCGCCTCAACATCATCTTCAAACGCCAGATCAGCCACGCCAGACGTCGCTGTATGCGCCTGTGCGCCGCCCAGCGCCTCTTGGGTGATGGTCTCGTGTGTGACTGTTTTCACCACATCTGGACCTGTTACAAACATGTACGAACTATCACGCACCATGAAAGTAAAATCGGTCATGGCGGGCGAGTACACTGCGCCGCCTGCGCAAGGCCCCATAATAAGCGAAAGCTGCGGCACAACCCCAGAAGCCATCACGTTGCGTTGAAAGACTTCTGCGTAACCGGCCAGCGACGATACCCCTTCTTGGATACGGGCACCACCCGAATCATTAAGGCCCACAACCGGCGCCCCCACAAGCATGGCCTTATCCATAATTTTGCAGATCTTCATGGCGTGGGCTTCACTAAGGCTGCCACCAAACACGGTGAAATCTTGGCTGAACGCAAACACCAACCGACCATTCACCAGACCGCTTCCGGTTACAACACCATCACCTGGGATACGCTGTTTATCCATACCAAAGTCGTTGGAGGTATGCTCAACGAACATATCCCACTCTTCGAAGGTACCAGGGTCAAATAGGATTTCTAAACGTTCACGAGCCGACAGCTTTCCCTTCGCGTGTTGCTTTTCAATGCGGGCTTCACCACCGCCTAAACGTGCGGCTTTGCGCCGTTCTTCCAGTTCATGTAAAACGTCCTGCATATCGCTCCCCATATATTTTTTGGGCCTGAACCCTAATTTTTTTCTAGGTATAGCAGATTCAATACGCCCGTACAGCCTCAAAAATAAAAGTCCACAGAGTTGATGGCTAAACAAGGTGCATTATGCACAAGAAAGAAAAGACGACGTGTACATATGAGTACACGAGGCGCATTCTGAAGCAGCCTCATCAAGTTTGTAAAAACCGATTATATGAGGCGCGTGCGAGGCAATGTCATTGCTAAGCAATTGTATTTTTCAAGGAAGCACGTACCAGAAGTACGTTTAACCCTTCAAAATATAACTAACACTGCAATCGTCCATTAATCGATCAACCATAAATCGCGCTTAGGTTGATGGTTATACAAGAAAGAAAAGATGACGTGTACACATTAGTACACGAGGCGCATTCTGACGACGTGTCAGCATTAAGATAAGTACGATTTAAAGGGATTGGAAATACGTGTCCAGCTTCAGTACTGAATCCAAATGCGCATCTAGGCGTTTTTGCAGTTCCGGATCTTCGCCCCATTGCTCTAATTGAAAACGCTCTTCCAGGATGGCAGCTTGATGAATGTGTTCTGCAAGAAAGTCCCGGTGCTGCAATGTCAATGCCAGTACAATGGAAACCAGAGTTTGAGCTGCAACCAGCATGCCCGCCAAATGATAATCATCATATAAGTGCAGCTTTTCACGAAATGCCGATACAACTTCTTCTGGCTGCTTAAGCGGCATAATGCCTTCTGTCAGCTGCAGCTGCACGCCCAACTGATCGCGCACCCATTTCAAGTACGGGGTCCACTCTTCCACTTGTTGCTTCACCAGATTATCAGGATGTTCTGCGCGGTAACACAAGGCATCTGAGTGCACATAGGCAAGCAGTTGATCGATCACATCTTGTCTTTGCGCACTAACCCGGTCCAGGGCCGACAGACACAGGGGCGTGAAGAACCTATTACCCGCATGAACCTCAGCTTCCCGATGCACAAGCTCAGCCAACGCCTTCGTTGGCACCACAAGCTCCAAATCTGCAGGCGTCCTGAGGAAACTACCCTTTTTATTCAAAAAGGCATAGCCCCGTTCATGTTCTGTAATTTCGAATGACAACATTATCTTATCCTCAAGAATCTAAAACCAGGATATTCCTCAGCCTAATCGCTTCCAATTCTACAGCAGCTTGGTCATGCCCTTTAGCTGCAGCTTTAGCAAGCCATTTCTTTGCAGCGTCTACATCCTGATCAACGCCGTCACCATCGAGGAAACTCAACCCTAATTGATACTCTGCATCATCAAGCCCTTGTTCTGCAGCAAGCTTTATATATTTAAAGCCTTCTTCCGAGTCTTGCTTAGTCCCATCACCGTTATAATACATAACCCCAAGGTTACACTGAGCACCAGCAAGCCCTTTATCTGCTGCAATTCCAAAGCATTCGACTGATTTGTTAAAGCTCTGCTTATAATACCAACCGTTGTAACGCATAATACCCATGTTATACCAAGCATTTGCACTATCTAAAAGCCCAGCTTGATGAAGATTTTCTGCCGCAAGCTTATAATCTTGTTTGACGCCCTGTGCATTAATATACATGGTTCCAAGCATATTAAAGGCTTCTGACAAACTTAAATCAGCAGCTTGTTTAAAATACTCCATCGCCTTGTCATAACTTTGCTCACCCCCCTTACCTGTATAATAAGCCAGCCCTTGGTCAAACAAAGCCTGAGCCCTCTCTTCCTCAGGGCCTCCAGCTTGCACAAGCCCAAAACAAAATAAGGATACACATAAAACAACAATAGCTTTTCTAATTTTTAATAAATTTAACACATTCGACTCCTTATGATAAAAATACAATCATTTCTACCTACAACAAAAATACGATAAACAAAACAAAAAACAATTGACATATATCAATGTGAAAACAACTATGACTACCCAAACAGAACATTCAAAAAGGCCTTAGTATGCGTCAGATTTTTTACAGTATTATTTTCACTCTAGCAATTACGGCCCAAGCAAGCCCAATAACATTATTACAACAATATAACTCGGACAAAAGATTAAGCGACATTACTGCAGCTGAAAGTTATCTTGATGAAAATAACGATGTACTCATAATGATAGAATATTTAGAAGACCTGAAAAAAGAACCAGAATCAAAAGCAAGCACCCAGCTTGTTCATCAAATAATAAATAGATCAAAAAACTTTTACTCTGAGCCTGCCCAGATGCTTATCTATGTCATATGCGCAAGTTTGCCACACATTGCGGCCTCTGATATTGAAGCAATCATACAAGAGGCGATGTTAAGTGATTGTGAGCAAGATAAGGCAGAAATTTACTTGCAGTACCTTAAGTACCCACATGCAAAAGCAGAAATCATAAAGCAACTCATAAAAGATGTTGGAAAGTTTTCTGACAGCGAACAAGCAAACGATATCAAAAGTGTTTATAAAAAGAAATATCGGGGTAAAAGAAAAACCCGCATCACTGCAAGCAAGCACTAACCAGGAGCATAACTTATAAGGACAAACTTTTAGCGAAAGAGCTTAAGGTTGGATAAGTTCCAATAACACCTTCAACTTCGCTCAGCTGCGCGGCACTTGAGCGCCCCCAGGTTAAACCAACAGCTGCGCACCCCGCGTTCTGGGCCACCAGCATGTCACCGACAGAATCCCCAACCATCAAAACTTTTTCAGACTTCACAAGTGCAAAGTCTATGGCTTTTTGCAACAGCAAAGGGTTCGGCTTAGAAGGACCATCATCGGCTGTATAAATTTCTTGAAAAAAACGATCGAGCTCAAAACGCTCAACGATTGAACGAACTGTTCTGCGCGAAAAGTTCGTCAATAAAACCATGTCAACATCCGCAGCTTGCAGTTTTTCAAGCAGCGTTATCGCCTCAGGGTAAAGATCAAAGTCAAATCCATACCCTTCTAGTCTGTTTTGTAAAAAAACATCCCAGGTTTTCAAGCAATCAGGACCTTCTTTAATACATGGTAGCGCGGCAATGGGGTCACTTGAGTCCAGCGCAGCTTCCACATCCCCTAACTGAGGAGGACGACCCTCAACTTTCATGACCTCTCGCAAAAAAGCTGAGTATTCCGCCCCTAGTCCATGGATTAAGGTACCTTCTAGATCAAAAATGACGAGTTTATAGTTCATGCCTTCATGGTATCAGGGGTTCTTGGAAGATCAAACCCTAAAATCGCGCATGTCGCTTGCATATGTTCTGACGCCGGTGCAAAAATTTCAAACGGCTTGCCTGTGAACGGATGCGGGAAACGTAAACGGCGTGCGTGCAAATGCATCCTTCCAGAAAGATCTTCAAATCTTTGCTTACCAATTCGGTACTTACCATCCCCAAGAACAGGGCAGCCCATCCACGAACAGTGCACACGCAGCTGATGCGTACGTCCAGTCTTCGGGACGAGTCTTAACCAAGCAATTCCGACGTTTGTATCTTTTGCAAGCTGCTCATATTCAGTGATGGCTTCTTTGCCGCCCTCTTCAACAACCTGCATTTTTTCAGCTTTACCTGATTGCACCTTTGCAATGGACTGATAGATAAAGCCTTCTCTTTCCAACGGTTCACCCACAACCATCGCCCAGTATTCTTTATCGAACTTACCAGCCTTCAGCGACGCAGCCAGGGCTTGTGAGGCCTTCAGGGTTTTAGCCACGACGATCACGCCGCTGGTATCGCGGTCTAAACGGTGGATTAGCTTTGGCGTTACTTTTTCTTCGCTGTAATAGGCATTCAGGTCTTCGTCCAACGAGCGTATTTGCCCCGTTCCGCCCTGTACAGCCAGCCCCCAAGGCTTATTCAGTATCAGCATTGCATCATCTTCGTACAAGATAATCGACTTAATTTCAGCGCGCTCTCGCTTTGTTAGGGTGATCTTCTTAGGCACCCGAACATTATGCTGCTGTTCATCGGCGAATGGCGGAACCCTTACAACAGCGCCTTCCGTTAGCACATCACCTGTCTTTACCTTTTTGCCATCAACGCGCACCTGACCTTTACGGACGGCCTTTTGCAGCGATCCAAACCCTACCATCGGAAAGCGTCTTTTAAACCAACGATCCAAACGCTGTCCATCTTCGTCATGTTCGATCGTAATCATTTGTACTGTATCTAAAATCACGCTGTATTTCCTTGTTTCTTCAATCGCAGCCCGTTCCAATAACTTAGGCGCTTAGTAATTTCTCGTTCAAACCCTCTGTTGATCGGCTGATAAAACTGCTGTCTTTCCAACGATTCTGGAAAACAATTCTGTCCCGAAAAGCCATCAGGGTCATCATGGTCATAGGCATAATCTTTGCCATAACCGATATTCTTCATCAGTGTTGTCGGCGCATTCAAAATATGCGGCGGCGGCGCAACTGACCCAGTCTTAAGGGCTGCTGCTTGTGCTTGCTTCATCCCCATGTATAAGGCATTAGATTTAGGTGCTGTTCCCAAATATACAACAGCTTGCGCTAACATCAATTCACCTTCTGGACTGCCTAACTTATCATAGGCCTCCCATGCTGCCAATGCCTGAATTAACGCTTGCGGGTCAGCAAGCCCTATATCCTCGCTAGCAAAGCGCACCAGGCGCCTTAAAATAAAGTGCGGATCTTCGCCTCCCACCAGCATTCTTGCCAGCCAGTACAGGGCCGCATCCGTGTCTGAGGAACGCAGCGATTTATGCAAAGCGCTGATTAAATTATAGTGTCCATCACGGTCTTTATCGTAAGTTTGCGGCCTTTTTCTGAACACTTCCTCCAAGTCCTTAGAGCTCAAGGCTTTGTCACTGTCAAACGCCTCACTTAAGGCT
>CAYGJW010000075.1:2366-7380 GCA_964350415.1 uncultured Alphaproteobacteria bacterium | reverse complement strand
TTTACGTACATCTCGACATCCTAACTTCTTAAATGTTAGGTGTCAGCCCCTAATTTTTTATTAAGAAATATGAATAAAAACACTTTTACTCTAATAAAAAAAGGGCGACTGTTAAGCCGCCCGAGGAATCAAGGAGTCTAAGAGGAATGAGCATGAAAAAAAATTCATTTCCAGAGGTGCTTCAAATCACCCCGTTACCCTAGGTTCAGTATAAGTCAAAACACTGAATAAATAAAAAAAATAGTACATAGGATTTTATTAATCGAGTAATACTCATAATAAGTCTTAGAATCCGCTAAAAAACTTGTTCTTTCGCAATAATACGAGAGTTTAAACAATATAAAAAAGGATTAAAACGTTAAAATTAAAATATTTAAACGGCACAAGATTTACAAACAAACACTGTATAACTTCTCTAAAAAATATAGGTTTAAGCATTCTCTTCTTAATTTTTTAAGATCCTCATTCCTTTTAAAGAAGCTCTATACATATACTAGATATTTATGATAAGTTCATTAAACATAATAGAGGAAACCCCAAATATATTGGGATATCAATAAGTTAAGAATAAAATGAACTTTGAACTAAACGAAGACCAACTCGCCTTTAAAGATCTCGCCCGCGACTTTGCGGCGAATGAACTTGCCCCCCACGCTGAGAAATGGGATCAAGAATGCATTGTTCCTGAAACTGCCATGCGCAAAGCTGCGGAACTTGGATTTCTCGGGCTTTTTGTGCGTGATGATATTGGCGGCACAGGCCTTTCCCGTCTTGATGGCGCGCTGATTTTTGAAGAGCTTTCAAAAGGCTGTGTTTCTACCGCCGCGTTTATCTCTATTCATAACATGGCGGCCTGGATCATCGACACCTTTGGAAATGAAACTCAGCGCCAGCACTACCTTCCCGATCTGACATCCATGCGTACTTTTGCAAGCTATTGCCTCACTGAGCCTGATTCGGGTTCAGATGCAGCCTCCTTAAAAACTCGGGCTATACTTGATGGCGACCACTATGTTCTAAATGGCGCAAAAGCTTTTATATCGGGTGGCGGATTCAGTGATGTCTATCTTTGTATGGCTCGTACGGGCGTAGACGGTCCGAAAGGAATCAGCTGCTTTATCATCGAAAAAGATACGCCAGGTCTTAGCTTTGGTGCCAAAGAAAAGAAGATGGGATGGAACAGCCAACCCACAACGACCGTTAATTTTGATGACTGCCGGGTGCCTGCTGAAAATCTTGTTGGCGGTGAAGGAAATGGCTTTACGATTGCCATGCGTGCCTTAGATGGGGGCCGTATTAACATTGCCTCTTGTTCTTTGGGCGGTGCGCGTGCAGCTTTTGACGCCGCACGTGAACATTTAAATGTCCGCACGCAGTTTGGCCGTAAGCTGAAAGACTTTCAAGCCCTACAATTTCGTATTGCAGACATGGCGATCAAACTTGATACCGCCCAGCTAATGATTCACCGCGCAGCAGCAAGCCTTGATAAGAAATCACCAGATGCAACGTTCCATTGTGCTATGGCTAAGTGCTATGCCACCGATGTGTGTTTTGATGTTTGCAACGATGTTCTGCAACTATTTGGTGGTTACGGCTATCTTAAAGACTACCCGATTGAACGACAGTTCCGCGATCTACGGGTTCATCAGATTCTTGAAGGAACCAATGAAATTATGCGATTAATCATATCACGTAAGCTTTTAACTGAGGAATAATTTTATGACGATCCAATCTTCTAACCTTGCCCCAAATACGGCCACTCAAGATATTTTATTTGAGGAGCATAACCACGTTGGTTGGATAACATTAAATCGTCCTAAAGCCTTAAATGCGCTTACGCACGAGATGATTAAGCAGCTGGACGCTCAATTGCTTACTTGGGAGACTGATCCCTCCATCAACGCTGTTATTATTAAGAGCAACAGCGAGAAAGCCTTTTGTGCTGGTGGGGATGTTCGCTCCGTTTATAATGCGAAGCTGGCTGGAGATATGGCGCCTACACAGCATTTCTTCCGGGATGAATACCGCATGAACTGGCGCATCCACCGCTATCCAAAGCCTTTTGTTGCGCTTATGAATGGTGTTGTTATGGGTGGCGGCATGGGGATCTCTATTCATGGATCACACAGAATTGTTACAGACAATACAATGCTTGCGATGCCGGAAACAAGTATTGGATTTTTCCCTGATATTGGCGGCACCTATTTTCTTTCTCGCTGCCCTGGAAAAACCGGTCTTTACCTTGGACTGACGGGTGCACGCCTTAATTTTACAGATGCTGTTTATTCAAAACTCGCAACCCACTATGTGCCCCAGAACTTCCTCAGCAAACTTGAACAAGAAATTCGGGAAATTGACTGGGTCCACTACAAAGTTTACATGACAAAGCCGAAATGGGTTTCTTCACAAAGCGTTTCTGCCCAAGGCGTTAATCATAAAATCATTGATACTGTGGTTGAAAAATACCATGCCCCTGTCGGGGTGGGCCCCCTTAGAAGGCGTGAAGAACAAATCAACGCAATGTTTAACGCTGATTCAGTTCAATCGATCATTGCGAACCTTACCAAGGATGATGATCAGTGGTCCCATGAAACAGCGGCGACACTGGCAGAAAAGTCACCAACAAGCTTGGTTGTTACCCTTAAGGCAATCCGGAATGCAACGATTTTTAAACTCGATGCCACCCTTAATATGGAATACCGACTTAGCCAAGCTTTTATGAATGGTTATGATTTCTTTGAAGGGGTTCGTGCGCTCCTTGTTGACAAGGACAAACAGCCGAAATGGTCTCCTGAAAGTCTTGACGCTGCAGCCCAAGGCTATGCAGATAGTTACTTTGAATTTAACCCGGGTATTCAACTAAATTTACAAGAAATCTAAGAGTAATTAATACTTATTTCTTATATAGCTTTATAAAAAAATCTCTTTTTATCGAATTAATATGAAATTTGTACTATACTAAAAATACAGTTGCAAAATACAGCACGTAAAACTGAGGTTTACGCAAAGAACACGAAATAGCGTGTGCATCAGGCACACAAAAGATAAAAAATGACTGTGTAGATCTTAGTATTTTTGCTTAATGCCATTGTTGTAAAACGGGAGGGCAACATGCGAGATACATATTTAGGATCTGTAAAAATAATCGAACGCCTGCACAGGCAATTTCTTGAAGTCATCAAAGTCGAAATTGATCATATTAAGGCAGATGATATAAACAATATTCAGGCGCTAATCCTGTTTAATATTGGCAAAGAAGAAATGACCATTGGCGAGCTAACAAACCGCGGCCACTACCTTGGATCAAACGTTTCTTATAATGTTAATAAAATGGTTTTGAATGGCTACCTTGAGCAAAAACGCTCCGCTAACGACAAAAGATCTGTCCGAATTAAGCTCTCAAAAAAAGGCTTAGAACTCTTTGACAGACTCGATGATATGATTGATCGGCACATTTATGACCTTACCAAGCTTGGGCTCGAGGACACCTCACTTATTGAGGCTTTTGCCACGCTGCAACAGCTTGAGGACTTCTGGATAGACATTACAAAGTTTGGGGTTCGGGACAAGCGGGAAGCATCATGAACCTGAGCACGAAGCAAGATACCAGCCTTATTGTGGAGCACACAGTTCTTGGCAATACCTTGAAAGTTACCGTCGTTGACCCTGTCTCAATGGAAGAAGTCAGCGTGATCGGACCGGCCACGTCAACCAGCGGCCAAGCGCTTGAGCAAATGGCAAAAAATAAGCTCAAGCGTAAGCTGCAAACCTTATAGAATTTCTAAGGCCTACTAATTTGGGTTAACCTAAAACGATCTAAATAAGTTAAAAGAAGCGTTTTTTCTTCTGCAGTAACATAAGAACTTTTAAGTAAATACCCTATAATATCTTGGGAAAACTGAAGTTCACTATTTCGCACACCAACATCATACATTGGATCTCTCCAATCGTAGGTTTTATGAGCAATATAATCACCAATAGCTTCTGCTGTCTTTTTAAAAATAATCTCAAGGTAGTTTTTAACTTTTTGCTTAAAATCCACAGACACACTCTTTAGACGAGATAGCTCTGAAAGTACTTTTGCTATTCGGTATAAATCTTCGGTAGCCTCTTTCTTACCTTCTGAAGACTTATAAAGGCTATACACAGCTTGTCCATAAATTGCTTTAGCATCAAATAAATATCCTATGACCTCCTGGATAAACTCTAATTCAGTCTCTCTCAAATTAGCGTCATAATTTAAGTCTTTCCAATCCGTTATTTTTTTATCCATATAGTAGCCGGTAGTTTTTAGTAGCTTTTTAGAAATAGGACCAGAATAACTCATAAGTTTCCGTCTAGACTCACAAGTAATACACTTCAAAAGAGGCTCTAGTAAAAAGATTTTTGCTACTCGATATAGCTCTTCGACAGCATCTATATTGCCTTCTGCAGTTTTATAATGGCTGTATATAGATTTTCCATAAATTGCAGCAATATTAAGCATTTGTTTTTCCCTAAGACTCATAATTGTTCTCATGGTATCCGATTGTTTTTTTTGAAACTTTTGTATGCTGGTTAAAAAACTTTCGACTCTTTTATTAAAAGTCTCTTGCAATTTTTTGAGTCCTTCAGGGACTAAAACATTATATTGTTCAAAACGTAAAGCTGTTGCGAGTGCTTCATTCTTTGTTGCTGGTAATGTTGTGCTTTGAGGCATATTGTCTGCAAGGGCAAAAGCTACTTGTAAATTTGGAATACCCTGACCCGAGAAATAAAACCCGATTAACTTATTCACCTCATCGTCTTGCATTCTCTCATGCTCAGGGACAAGAATATTCATTACATCTTGATTGCTCTTATCTAAAGCAAAAGCAAATATACCTAAGATTGTTTCTTTTTCCTCAGGACTTATTTCGATAGGAGATGCTGATAATAAAAGTAAATGAGCCAAACTTTTGCCTGTTAACCCAGGAAAACTAGATTTCAGTAAAGCTGCAAGTCCTACTAAGGTTGGGGCAGCAAAAGATGTCCC
>CAYGJW010000075.1:0-2266 GCA_964350415.1 uncultured Alphaproteobacteria bacterium | reverse complement strand
TACAAATTTCCTGTTCATGGGAAAGCAGCCATTGTTTCCGCGGGACTCCTCCCCCGTAACCGCTCAACTTTCCATCCGCATTGATCACCCTGTGGCAGGGAATAATAATCGCCAGCTGGTTCGCCCCATTCGCATTAGCCACCGCCCGAAACGCCGTTGGCTTGTTAAGGGACTTCGCAAGCTCTGAGTAAGATCTGGTCTGCCCTGCTGCAAAAGCTTGAGGACTTCTGGATAGACATTACAAAGTTTGGGGTTCGGAACAAGCGCTTGAGCAAATGGCAAAAAATAAGCTCAAGCGCAAGCTACAAAAATAGTTCTATAATCACGAACAAAAATGGCCAGAGCTATTAACCCCGGCCAATTTACAGCAATCTTTAATGACATTTAAGATGGGTATGATTCATCAATCATAAGGACATCTTCTTCAAAATCAGAGTCAGAGTCAGACTCCTCCAACATTTTGTCAATATTATCTAAAGATACAGAAGTTAACGACTTAACTTGAATCTCATGTTCGCCTTCTATCCTTACAGCCTGGGGCGACTGAGAAGCACTACTGCTTGTATCACTCACTTCACTTTCCATGCTGGAATCATCTGGAGAATATTTAAATTTTTTCACACATAAAAACCCTGCTTCCTTAAGATCAAAATTATCATTTCTCGCCCTTAATAGATTATAGAATTTTCCTTTTATTTTAACCCTAATACAACCATTAGGATCAGGATTTTTTCTACAATTTCTTATATTAACACAAAGAAATTCTTTATCGTTTTCATCTAAAATTTGAACTCTATAACCTGTCTCATTATTACTTTGAGGATCCACTTTCCAGCGAGATGATTTTATTTTACGGCATTCGGCTTCTCGGGCTGCTGCCTTTTCAACTGCTTTTGCCGCACGCACAGAATCTCTATGAGCTTTTTTAGAAAGATTGAATCTTGCACGGGCTGCGTTACGGGCTTCTTTATGGGCTTCTTTACGCTCTGCTGCTTCACGCTTTGCTACTTCTTTACGCTTTGCTACTCTACGAATTTCTGCTTCACGCTCTACTTTACGGGCTTCTTCAAAAACTCTTGCATCATAAATTGCTTTACGAACTTTAGCTAGAAGAACTCTTTTTTCTGCTGATACTGCAACGAGCCTATACACATTCGCAACGACTCCTTTGACAAAACCATGGGCTTCTAAATTGGCCCCGTCATCAGGGTGCCGCAAGAAATAATGATAACGACTAGCATTGATACGGAGACTTCTAGAATAGAGCTTTCTTAACTCCCCATTATTTTGAATTCTATCAGAATATAAAACAAATCCTTCGGGGTCTAAAAGATCATAATAACCAGGATTTGTCGGACTCACCCTCCAGCAACCAGCGTACTTGAGTGCTAGCTCTCTACGGTCTATATAAACATAGTTAGATGTCGGAACAGAAACATCAATATAATAATTAGTGGGCCGAGCTCCTGTCCGGAATGGTTCAGGAGCAAAGCCATCTGATGGAGCCAAACGTTTCCCAAGCGCTTGAGAAGCAGCAGAAGCTGCATTGCTTGGCCTTCCCTCATTTGAAAAAACGTTTGCTGGCGCAATTTCATCAAGCTTTGGAAGATGATAAGTTTTGCCTTCAATCTCAAGTGTTTTAAACCCAGATGCATCCCCCTTTAATATTTGAACACCTATTACACTCTTATTTTCATCTTTAATCTGAATAATACTTGGGTCATTAGGGTGAATATTCCAAGTTGTTGGTACAGCAAACACTGAAGAAAAAGAAATAAGCGACATTACAAAAGCACGTTTTAGCAAGTTAATCATTTTAATATCCTATAAATTAAACGACAAATACATCGGAACAATTACATAACAATAAGAGAAAGTCAATATGCCATTGTAACAAAACCTAAGAAAATGTCACACATGCTTAACTCATGCAAAAACATAACATAAAGCTACTTCACTCTGAAATTTCCTGTTCATGGGAAAGCAGCCACTGCTTGCGCGGGATCCCTCCTCCATAACCGCCCAACTTTCCATCGGCATTGATCACCCTGTGGCAGGGAATAATAATCGCCAGCTGATTTGCCCCATTTGCATTAGCCACCGCCCGAAACGCCGTTGGCTTGTTAAGGGACCTCGCAAGCTCTGAATAAGATCTGGTCTGCCCTGCTGGAATTTTTCTTAAAGCCTGCCAAACCGACTGCTGAAAATCAGAGCCGATTAAATGAATAGGAGTCTCAAATTCTATTCTTTTTCCTTCAAAATATTC
>CAYGJW010000074.1:3323-7434 GCA_964350415.1 uncultured Alphaproteobacteria bacterium | reverse complement strand
ATTTATTCTTATGTCTTTGAATTAAGCAGCGTCTTGATCAAGAATGCCCATGATGTCGGACTCTTTCATGATCATGTATTCTACGCCGCCCAGCTTAACTTCCGTGCCAGACCATTTGCCAAAAAGAACGCGATCGCCTGTTTTAACATCCAGGGGGACGATCTTACCGTCTTCAGCGCGTGTACCGCTACCAACAGCGATGACGTCGCCTTCCATAGGTTTTTCTTTTGCTGTATCAGGGATGATGATTCCGCCTGCACTCTTTGTTTCTTCTTCTAAGCGCTTTACCAATACGCGGTCATGTAATGGACGTAATTTCATAATCTTATGTTCCTCTCAAATTACATTTTTGACCCTAGCTGCTGACAGAATTGCCACCAGCATTTGTTTCTATTGGTGATATAACCCCTTTGCTGAGGAATTCAAGAACGAAAATGAATTTTGTACCCATTTCACCATTATATTTTTGTAAAGCCAGTAACACGATCTAGGCCACCTTACTGTATGAGCAATAGAAACCCATAACTAATCCTTTTATTTCTGGATAAAGAAGCGCATCCCGTATACGCAAGACCCATTAACGGGAAAAGAGGACGCAGAAGTCTTGGTAAAATTAGTCTGTGTATGGATTTTAATGGAAAATACTGGAAACTACTCCGTCACCCGGAGGATCATAAAAATCTCTATGATAATGGCTTTAAAGAAGGCTTAATGGCAAGGGTTTATCCTAAAGCTGTCACACCTTTATGTGGATGAAAACACACCAAAACCTGGAGCGGTCTCTGCGTCCAATTCTCCTCTAGAGAGGAATCTTGCTTCAGCTGTTGTTAAATTTACTTCAGCTCTTTTAATTCCTATTCATCCGACAGAAGAAAGTGGCGAAGAAACGGATCAAGAAACACCCGGCAATTCTGGAAACGAGATAGAAGAAGATAATCATGAAAATAATATGCCTATCATCAAAGATGAGCAAGCTGACCTACCAGGACAAACAAAAATAATGACAACATCAAAACGGCTGGAGATACAAATTCCCCAGCTGTTTTTTTATGCTCGCTTCAAATAAGGAGCAATTAACAACTGATTAATTGCCTAATTTTATCGAAAACATCGTGGAACATTTGTTCAGTGAGTCTTCCTGTATTGGTGTTGTATCGGGAGCAGTGATAGCTGTCGATAAGATATTTGCCGTTTGGTAGGGCATGTGTCCCTCCATGGGAAAAAGGAAAGTCTTTCTGCTTTAAACTGAGAGCTTTCACCGTTGCCTCATGGGCCACTCTTCCCAGCACCAAGATCACTTTTACATTTGGTAATTCAAACTCAGGAATTAAGTAACGTTGACACATTTTCACTTCTTCACCGATTGGTTTATTTTCTGGCGGCAAACATTTTACGGCATTTGTAATCCGGCAATTCACCAACTTCAGACCATCGTCAATTCTTGCATCAAAACACCCCTCAGAGAACCCATAAGTACTCAATGTGCTATATAAAAGATCCCCTGCATAGTCACCTGTAAAGGGCCGCCCCGTTTTGTTAGCTCCCTGCATTCCTGGCGCCAGGCCGACAATCAAAAGCTGAGCATTCTCAGGTCCAAACGCTGGGACCGGGCCATTGAACCAATCTGGGTGTTTGTCTCTAAGGTCATTTCGGAAATCCACCAAACGCGGACATAATAGGCAATTATAATCAGGCTTAAGAATCATTTTCTCACACAACATCTCGTTTCATTTTGGGGCGCTATATAACCATAATTTTCTGTATTTTTCATGAAAAATTTTCTTTTAAAGCACACAAAGTCTAAATATAAACCATTGTACAGCAACAGTTATTTCCTTATCTTTTGGACGAACCTTCAGCTTTGGCACCCACATCAACATCTGATAATTGGCGTTCTAGGCGTGATACGCGCTCATAAATCTTTTGGCTTTCATATATCAGCAACTCAAGCTCTAAAGGCACAATAACCTCGCCAGAAAAAACAACTTTATTGCCAGACCAGCGAAGCAAACGGTGTTTCTCTTTTGCAGCTTCTTCTTTTGTCATTTCGTTATTTTGCACCGCTTTTTGCACAAGCAACCAGGCCATCACATCTGTAAGCTGGGCCGTTAATCTCATTGTTAATGTTGTAAGATACAGCCGCTCTGCAGGTTCATAATGCACTGTCAGCGCCGACTCTTTCCCGGCCAAGTAATCACGGGCCTGAACAAGAAGCTCAAAGGTTTCATCATAAATCTTGCTAAAGAATGGTGTTGCCGAAGCTGCTGTTTTATCTATATTTTCCATAATTTCTTCTCCAAGTATCATTTCTTCCCTTACACTCAGGATAAAAGGACAATGGTTAAGAAATTCTTAATTTAATTAAAATTTTAGATAAATACGTATCTTTTTAGATCTATCCAGCAAGAACCAGGCCCGTCATCTGCATCAAAAGGCCTAATTAACGATAGTAACAATAACTTAGGATATTGAGCATTTTAGATTTTTAGATAAGAGCCTAAGCTATTTCAATGAGCCATGAAAAGAGGTAGATGAGAATGAGCCAGCACATGCCGCGTGGCGCCACCCCAAATGATCTCACGCAATCGTGAATGGCCATAAAAGCCCATAACGAGCATATCTGCGTCTACTTTTTCAGCATAATTGAGAATCATTTCCCCTGCCCCATCATGGGTTTTAGAGCAAAACTCAGCCTGAACATCAACGCCGTGTGCATTAAGGTACTTTTTCATCGCATGTAAAGCATCCTCATCAACCTTTTCTTCCATACAAGTTATGAGGTGTACTTCATTGGCATTTTGTAGAAAAGGCATCGCGTAACGGACGGCAAGCAAAGCTTCCCGAGTTTGCTTCCAAGCAATGACGATACGTTTTCCAATTTCAATCGGTTTGACCTGCATTGGATGAGAAAGTACTGGGGAGCCGGAAACCAGCGGCAAATGATTGCAAACATTATTAAAAGCTTCTGATTCAGGGCTATCATCTTCTAAGTGATTAACATAAACAAGGTCAGCATTGAAAGATTGCTGTGTCAAAATTTCTAGATGATTACCTTCCTTCGCAACCCACGACCAAGAAAGATTAAAGTTATCAAGCAATGCGTGTGCCTTAGCCTCGTTCTCTTTTGCGGCCTTCTGATAAGCTTCACGCATATGTGATAAGAACGAAAACGATGCGCCTCTGCCCCCAACAGCTGCGGGCATCGCTGCGGGAGAAATACAATAGCATAGTGTAAGATGCGCTTTGTACGCACGGGCTAAGTGAATGGCCCCTTCCAAAAACTCTGGATGCCAGTCCCCATGCGGTAAATAAACCAGTATACTTTTATAATCCATCTTTACTTCTCCTGGCTTTTTTTAAGCAGACTTTGCTACAGGTTTTTCATTGCTATGATCAGAGACTTTTGAGTCCGTCTCATCTTCTTGACCTAAACCAATACCAACCAGCAATGCCTTAATTTCTTGCCTTGCAGCAATATGTGACACAGTTAATGTTACATCAACGGACTTTTCTCTTAAGTCCAGAAGCGTTAGGCCCTTCAGGAAAAGTTCCCGGAAAATAACACGCTCACCGAAACCAGAAATCAATCTAAAGCCCATACGCCTAGATAGCTTTTGTAGAACGCCCAAAATTTTACGCTTATTATTCGAGTCAATATGCGATAAACGATTCCGAATAATAATCCAATCAATCGGTCTTTGACGCTTCATTGCGCGCAACTTGCGCTGTTCCCACAACATTTCGCTGTAATGGCTTGGACGAAGAATCTCGTAGGTTTCCCCATCAACGCGCGCAATAACATCCATATCCAAAAAGCTGTCATTCAACGGGGTCACAAGCGTGTCTGCAAAGGTATGCGCAAATCTAGAAATCGGCGTATCATTTCCAGGGCAGTCAATCACAATAAAGTCATTCAAGCTACCAAAGTCATCAATCAGCGCTTGGAACTTCGCCTTGATCGCCTCAGCATCTTCTTCCTTCAACCAACCTTGAAAGCGCCTATGATGAGGAATTGGCAGCTTAATGCCTTTGCGTTCATTATATTCGATGCGATTTTCAATGTATCTGGAAAGCGTACCTTGGCGTGCATCAAGATCGATTGTTGCAACCC
>CAYGJW010000074.1:0-3313 GCA_964350415.1 uncultured Alphaproteobacteria bacterium | reverse complement strand
GTTGCAACACCAAACCCGCGTCTTAGAAGTGATACGACCAAGTGCATAGCTGTTGTTGACTTACCGCAACCACCCTTCTCGTTTCCAATAACAATAATTCGTGCTTTTCTCATCTTTAGTCCTACACTCACTTTTGATTAAATTTTTCCTAAATGTTCAATGAGGACATCAAAGAAAACGTCAACGTTCATCTTATTAATCACAAAAACATTTGGCTCTAATTTTTTGACACCCCACCAGTCAACAATCGATTGACCTTCTGTTAATGGATTCGTCACCTCAACATCGACATGACAGGATTTGCCCTCAAATAAATGAGGCGCCAGTGCATAGCCAACAACACATGCATCATGGATTGGACCACCTTCCATATCAAAACGTTTTTTATCAAAACGTGAAAAATGGCTAAGAATTGATGCAACATTATCACCCACAGGTGTTCCCAGCTTTTTAATACGCTCAATTCTATCTGGAATTGCCATGGCCTGATGCGTAACGTCCAACCCAAGCATCGTTAATTTAATCCCCGAATCCAAAACAATTTTTGCAGCATGGGGATCGACGTAGAAATTAAACTCGGCAGCAGGTGTAATGTTTCCGCCATTAATCGCCCCGCCCATAAAAACAATCTCTTTCGCGCGTGCCATGACTTCGGGCGCCATCGTCATCGCCATTGCAATATTTGTCATGGGGCCTGTAACAAATAGCGTAATTTCGTTTTTTGGGGATTCTTTCAGTGTCTGCAGAATAAACTCAACAGCATGATCTTGTTCTAACCGCTTTACTGGGTCAGGGATATCAGCCCCATCCATTCCTGTTTTTCCGTGTACTGAGGTGGCTGTAACAAGTGGTTTTAAGATTGGTCTGGGGCACCCTGCATAAACCGGAATATTAGGCTGTTTAGCAAGCTCGCAAATTTTCAAAGCATTCATAGTCGTGAGATTTAATGGAACATTTCCGGCAACAACGGTGATACCAAGAATATCAAACTGTGTTGCAGCCATGGCAAACAAAAGGGCAACAGCGTCATCTTGTCCCGGGTCACAATCAAATATAATACTGCGTTTCATTTGTCTCTTCCCTCTATCCTTAGCCTATCATACGTTTTCTACGGCGCCTTTCCTACCATAAACTTCCATATAAATCACACCTCTAAATTGAATTCTGTACGCGACACAATTGCATTGACGATATGATTCATGATAAACAATATAGCTTCGAGAAAAAAATAATGAATATATAAGGGAGAGACAATGTCAGTATTTGAAGCTCGCTCATTTAAAAACCATGAAATGGTTGTCTTTTGTCACGATGCTGACTCAGGATTAAAAGCCATCATTGCAATCCACAACAGTTCACGCGGCCCAGCCCTTGGCGGTTGTCGTATGTGGCCCTATGAATCTGACCAAGAAGCAATAAAAGACGCCTTACGTCTTTCTCGCGGGATGACTTATAAATCGGCGATGGCGAACTTGCCTCTGGGTGGCGGAAAGTCTGTTATCATTGGGGATGCAAAAACGCAGAAAACAGATAAACTTCTTAAGGCAATGGGGCGCTTTGTTAATCGCTTGCATGGTCAGTATATTGTTGCTGAGGACGTTGGCACGACCGTCGAAAATATGGATCTTATCCAAACCGTTACAAATCATGTGGTTGGTACAACATCTGGCGGTAGTGAGGATCCCTCTCCTGCGACAGCTTACGGGGTATTGGTTGGCATCCAGGCTGCTGTAACGCACGCCCTAGGAAAGCAAGACCTAAAAGGCGTTAAAGTTGCAATCCAAGGACTTGGCAATGTTGGCATGCACTTGTGCCGTATGCTGCATGAGGAAGGTGCGATTATATGGGCAACTGAAGTTTCCAAGTCCAGAACAAAAACGGCTAAAGAAAAATATAATGCAACGATTGTCGGGCTTGATGAAATCTATGATGTTGATGCGGATGTTTTCGTGCCTTGCGCTTTAGGTGCAGCAATAAATGATAATACAATTCCAAGATTGAAAGTTAAGATTGTTGCTGGGGCTGCAAATAATCAGCTTGCACATTCTATCCATGGTGATGAACTTTCAAAACGCGGTATTCTTTATGCACCTGATTACGTCATCAATGCAGGCGGCGTCATCAATGTTTATTATGAAACTCAAGGGTATATCAAAGATGTTGCTTACCGGCATATCGCTCAAATTTATGACACTCTTATCGAAGTCTTTACAAAAGCTGAAAATGAGAACATTTCAACAAGTGTAGCAGCCGATCGAATTGCCGAGAGACGTTTTTCTTCCAACACGTCGAATCAGGATGATGCAACCATTACAAGTTACACACCCAAAGCACACAACCTGTAAGGTATAAAAACGACTAATTAAAACATTGAAAAGGCCTAAATTTTTCATCATAGAATGAAAAATTTGGGCCTTTTTTTATCATTCGTATTCTAGAAAAATAAAAAAATGGATAACTGTTTGAATAAAAATAATTAATTTTTCACATAAAAAAAACATCTTTTTTTCAACCTTGTTTTCTATCTGCAAGACTCAAGCCAATATTTAATTTAAGCCCATAAAATCAAGGAATTATAAGAATAGTTCAATTACTTACAACACCTTATCTTAAAAAATATTTTCGTCCATACAACCTTAAGTAGTTAGAAAATCTCAAGGTTTTTCACATAAAATGTATGAAAGCATTTGACGAGAGCTTCATATGGTTTTACGCTTCAATTTATCGGAACCATTAGTTTAACTCATTATGCTCTAAGTTGGAGCGGGAGGTTGTAAAGTGAACAAGAACGATCTAATTTCTACAGTGGCCACATCTTCAGGTTTAACAAAAGCTGATTCACAGAAAGCTGTTGAAGCAGTACTTGAAACAATTACATTTGCACTTAAAAACGGTAGCGAAGTCCGTCTTACTGGCTTTGGTACTTTCAGTGTTACTAAACGTGCTGCGAGCGAAGGCCGCAACCCACGCACAGGTGAAAAAATTCCTATCGCAGCTTCTATCCAGCCTAAGTTTAAAGCAGGTAAGCTCCTTAAGGATTCTGTGAATAACGCGATTGCTGCGTAAAAAACATTTTCTCTCTTGCACATGCAAGCGGGTCGTGTTAAAAGACGTTGTTCCCAAGGGAACAGCGTCTTTTTTTTAAAGATGAAGTGGGCGATTAGCTCAGTTGGTAGAGCATCTCGTTTACACCGAGAATGTCGGCAGTTCGAGCCTGTCATCGCCCACCACTTCAAGACCTGGTCAATTTAATGAGAAAACACACTCAGCGTAAGAATACATGTCCAGTCGCAGCAGGTGAATGCCGCTAGAA
>CAYGJW010000073.1:0-7567 GCA_964350415.1 uncultured Alphaproteobacteria bacterium | reverse complement strand
GCCCAGGCCCGGACACTGCTAGGACATTTTCTTGATGCATCCCAATCGATAAAAATTCAGACCATCCACTCTTTTTGCCAATCCATTCTGAAGCGATTCCCGTTGGAAGCCGGCATCCATCCCCACTTCACAACTATTGATGAGCAAGAAGCCGACACCCTGATTGATCAAACCAAAGCCGCGCTTTTCGCAAAAGCTACCAAAAATCAAACGCTTTCCAAGTTGCTAAAGTACCTTCTAAAAGTTAAGGGGGAGCAAGGCCTTGAGTCGCTGCTGAACACGGCCCTACAAAACCGTGAGCGCCTAACCCTAAAGCTGGAAGATGTGCAAAAAGCTCAGCAGCTTTTCTTGGATATTGGCCCAGGTGATACGACTGAAAAGCTAATGCGTGATTTTGCGCAACCACCCGAAGAACCCATGCTGAAAGAGGCTGCACTTATCTTAAGTAAAGGCAGCACAACCGAGCAAAAACGCGGCGACGGAATACTGCAGTGGTTGGGCTGTTATCCTGAAGAACGTGCGGAAAATGCCTTCGTCTACAGCAATTATTTTCTGACTAAGGAAGGGGGACTGCGAGCCAGCCTTGCAACCAAGAAGTTCCGCGATAAGAACCCTGACCTGTTTGAAGTACTTAAGAAAGAAGCCGAGCGGATACAGCATATTAATACACAGTATGCGGCGATCTCAATTGCAAATTGTTCGGCTGCTTTTTGTGCACTTAGCGCCCAATACCTCAGCATTTATCAGGATCTTAAGCAACGCAATACCTATCTTGATTATGACGATCTTATTCATCAAACTCAAAAATTACTGAAGAAACCAGGCATTTCCGGGTGGATTCTTTATAAACTGGATGCCCAAATTGATCACATTTTGGTCGATGAGGCACAAGATACAAATCCGGCCCAGTGGCAAATTATTGAGGCCTTAACCGAAGAGTTCTTTGCCGGTCAAAGTGCCCGTGACACCCAGCGCACCCTGTTTGTCGTGGGCGACAGTAAACAATCAATCTACAGCTTTCAAAAAGCAGACCCGCGTATTTTCGAAGCAATGCGTGGGCGTTTTTCTCAGCAAAGTAACGCCGCCCAGTCGCCATGGCAAGAAATTGCCCTCTCCACCTCTTTCCGGTCGACGCCGCCCGTGCTGCAAGCGGTTGATACTGTCTTCAACCATCCAGGCAATCAACAAGGCGTTTTATTAAGCGCTAACCGGATTGAGCATATTCCGCATCGGCAGCTTGATGGCGGTATTGTTGAGGTTTGGCCCTTGGCAAAGCCTGATGAAGAACTCGATGCAGGTGCATGGGAATTGCCGACAACCCAGCAAATTTTTGAGGCCCCAGACAACAAGCTGACCCGTATGATTGCCCTGACCATTAAACATTGGTTTAGCCAGAATGAAATGCTCAGCAGTCATGGGCGGCCCATTGAACCCAAAGATATTATGATTCTTATCCGTAAGCGCGGTAGCTTTATGGAAAAGATGATCAAGATGTTGAAATTACACGATATTCCTGTGGCCGGGGTTGACCGCATTCAGCTGAATGATCAGCTGGCTGTTCAAGACCTGATCGCCCTTACCAAGTTCCTGCTGTTGCCCACCGATGACCTTTCTTTGGCCTGCGTCCTAAAGGGCCCCTTCATTGCGCTGTCTGAAGAACAACTGTTCACCTTGTCACATAATCGCACGCAATCCCTATGGTCTGTGCTGCAGTCCTCGGCGAATCAGCATCCAGACTTTCAGCGAGCGTATGAAATCCTGCAGCCGCTTTTTGCCCAGGCGGCAGATCTGAAGCCCTTTGATTTTTTCTCGTATGTTCTGAATCAACGGGACGGCAAGCGTGCTTTGATTGCGCGGCTTGGCCATGAAATTGAGGACGCTATTGAAGAGTTTCTCAATCTTTGTCTGCAGTTTGAGCGTAAGCACATTCCCACCCTGCAGGGATTTATCTCTTGGTTCTCGGGCCTGAACACTAATCTGAAGCGCGATACCCAAAGCCCTAATAAAAACGAAGTACGGGTGATGACCGTGCATGGATCTAAGGGGTTGGAGGCACCGATTGTTTTCCTTCCGGATACAACCGATATTCCGAAGCCAAAATCCGAAATTTTATGGCACAGCAGCAATTTGCCTTTCGTCCTCTCCAAACAGCGACCGCTGCCGGCCCCGTTACAAGACTTAAAAGATCTGGAGACAAAAGCTGTCTTTGAAGAATACAACCGCCTCCTTTATGTTGCCATGACAAGGGCAGAAGAACGTCTGTATATTTGCGGCTGGTGTAATAAGGATTTACCGGCTGATGAAAGTTGGTATCAGAAAATTTTCAGCGCCCTAAAAGGGACAGCAAATGATCACTTCTTCGACCCTAGTGATCCTCCCCTCCAGCACCTTGCTTCCGTTAACTGGTTGGGCGATGGCCTAAGGCTGCAAAAAGTGCCTCAAAACACCCTAAAATTGCACCAAAGCACCCTAAAAAACACCTTAAAAACCACTCAAAATTTACCAAAATGGATCCATACGTCCGTTGCAAAAGAACATAGTGTCGAGGTGTTGCGCCCCTCTGAAATAGGCATAAAAACCACCTCAAACACCCCTCATTCTGCACCCACCTCCGTGCCAACTCCGTTTGCGAAAGAGCGCGGAATTCTGATTCACAGATGCCTTGAAATTCTCCCAAGACTACCCGAGAATCAACACCTTACAGCTTTTAAAACGCTAGTCATTCCCTACAAAAACCTGTTTGATTCTGCCGCTTTTGCTGACATTTATAATGAAATTCAGCGCACCCTAAAAACCCACTCAGGTCTTTTTAAAGCACCATCAATCACCGAGGCCGCACTGGAAGGTTTCCTTGACTTTAAGGCGCTGCGCGGCCGCATCGATCGCCTCGTTGACCTAGGTGATAACCTATTGATTCTAGACTATAAAACCGACGCAATTCCGCCTGCAAAAGATGCCCCGCTCCCTGAATCCTACCAGCTGCAACTGCAACTTTATCAGGACCTACTTACCAAGTTGTATCCAGGGCACAAAATTTCAGCAGCAATTCTGTGGACAAAGGATGCTTCTCTCACGTATATTCGATAATCCGTACCTCGCAAATTTAATAAGGAATCTACCGATATGGCACTTATCAATACGACTGACGCAACATTTGAAAACGAAGTTTTAAAGCAATCTGGCCTGGTCCTTGTGGACTTCTGGGCTGAGTGGTGTGGCCCCTGTAAAGCACTGACGCCAATCCTGAATCAGCTGTCGCAAGAGCGCACAGATGTGACGATCGCTAAGGTCAACATTGACCAAAACAGCGCCATCACAAATAAATACAATATCCGCAGTATTCCAACGTTAATCCTGGTTAAAGACGGCGACGTTGTTGCAACGCGCGTCGGTCACGCGGACAAGGGTGCGCTTGATACTTGGCTTAATGAATACAAGTAAGTTTCCGGATTATTGCTCTTGAATTTGCCGCTTTTTCAGTCTTTCTTTGCGCATCTCATAACGCGCAATAAACAGGGCACTTGGGATAATCAGACCCGCCCCAAGTAAGGTTGTATAAAGCGGCATTTCTGCAAAAACGATCAGACCAATCAGCGCTGAAAACAAAAGCTCTGTATAGCGTATGGGCGCCAGCGCCGACACATCCGTACAGGAAAACGCCTGCAGCAAACATAGCAAAATCAGATTTGCCCCGCCGCCCAATAATACAAAGAAAAACCATTCTTTCGCTGTTGGCATTTGCCACACAAGTACACATGGAATAAAGGCAATTGCCGTCATAATTAGCGACGAGTAAAACATCATCGCGAAGCGACTTTCCTTCACAACAAACTTCTTGTTAATCACATCCAAGCTTGCGAATAAGACAGCGGAGGCAAGCAACAAAAGCGTCGCCGTATTAAGCCCGGCAGAGGCCGGCTGCACAGTAATAATAATCCCTGCAAAACCAACAAGCGTTGCGACTGTACGCTGCCAACCGACCCGCTCTTTTAAGAACACCGCAGCCAACGGCAAAACAAACAGCGGCACTGTAAAACTAATGGTTGTTGCAACGGTCAGCGGCAAATCAGCAAGTGCGAAGCTCCATGGCGTAATCGCTGCAAACAGCAACGCCGCGCGGATAAAGTGCACGTTGATACGCGAGGTATAAAAAGAATTTCTACCCGCATAAAGCATAAAAGGGAGCAACGTTATTGTGCTGAAGAATGCACGCATAAAAGCGATCTGAAAACCGTTGAACGACCCACCAAAATACTTTGTAAACACATCATTAATAACGCTGGATAGGCCGGCCATTAACACCCAAAAAATACCTTGAGCATAACCCGGCGACAACGCCCATGTTCTTGCTGTTTTTAACACAAGTCTCTCCAATACAAATAAATCTGATTACTGATTAAAAAATTTGATTCATTCTCAAAACGTCACCAATTAAATGAAATGAACCACAAACAAAAACCCGGCAACGATCATTGCTTTTTAAACTATGAAAAACATGGGAAATGTCAAGGTATTCCTCTGATTCCATCCCCAGGTCTTTTGCTTTTCGCACAATATCTTTGGCCAAATGAAAATCATTTCCTAGGCCTAAAGCATACACTTTTACTCTTGGAATCGCTACAAAAGGCTGCAGAAAATCCCCCAGATCTTTCTCCTGCTTTAAGGCCATCACCAGCTCAACATCCCGATCATCCATCGTACCTACAATGAAATGAGTGAGTGCCTGACTCGCATGACCATTGTGTGCGGCATCCAACCATAGCTCTGTATTAGCAGGCAGCATTTCACACAAAGACCCAACGAGATCTAACTTCTGCATGCGGCCAAGTAGCTGCGCTTTTTCTAGCCCTATAGCAATCGTTTGCTCAGAAATCTTTTCATAACCTAAGCGCTTCAAGTGCCGAGAAGCCTCAACCGCCAACGCCGCGTTTTCCCTTTGATACTCAAAGCGCAAAAACCCTTGTGGTTTCAGCGTTTCCCATTCTAAACAACCGTCCGCAGAAACTTTGTTCAGCTTAACAGAAACCTCAGCTCCGCGCGCATCTAGGACATCCATGACTTCTTGCCTCTGCTGCAATGCAAATGCGGTTGTCCCAGACTTCATAATTTGAGCTTTCTCATTTGCAATTTCAGCCCGCGTTGAGCCCAAGCGATCCTGATGATCAAGACCAATCGCAGTGATCAATGTTATAAGAGGCGCCCCAATCACATTGGTTGCATCATAACGGCCGCCAAGCCCAACCTCCAGAAGCACAAAGTCAGCAGGGTGCTCTGAGAACAGCACAAAAGCCGCAAGAGTCAGGACATCAAAGAAACTTAGCGACGCACCCTCAGCAGCCACTACAGCGCGCTGGAGCGCGTCTAAGAGGCGCCCGTACTCAATCTGCTTCCCAGCAACAATAAAGCGCTCTGTGAGCTCTAAACAGTGGGGAGAACGGAAACAATGCGCTTTATAACCGGACAGCTCCAGGATAGAGCGCATAAACTCAAGGGTTGAGCCTTTACCATTGGTCCCAGCGCAATGAATGACCGGCGGCAGCTTAAGATGCGGACTACCCAATGCGTGCAGGGGAGCAGCTAACCGTTCCAGCTCCCATGACGAATTTAAGCTATGACAATAATTTTTAAGAAGTTGCTCGATCGCGTCCGCTTCCAAAACGAAGCCTCAACTAATGCAACTGAGGATGGTTAATTAGCTTCAGCAATTTACCCAAACGTTCACGTAAGTCACGGCGATGCACCACCATATCCAACATGCCTTTTTCTAGCAAATACTCGGCTGTTTGGAAATCTTCAGGCAGCTTTTCACGAATGGTTTGCTCAACAACACGGCGCCCTGCAAAACCAATCATTGCACCAGGCTCTGAAATCGCAATATCACCAAGCATTGCAAAACTGGCGCTAACACCGCCCGTTGTTGGATCGGCAAGGATTACAATATAAGGGAGTCCCGCTTCTTTCACACGGCTAACAGCAACCACGGTCCGCGGCAATTGCATCAAAGAAAGCGTGCCTTCCTGCATACGTGCACCGCCCGTAGAAGGAATCGTGATATAAGGAACACCCAATTCAATAGCTTTTTCTGCAGCCGTAATGAACATTTCACCAGCAGCTAAGCCCAAAGATCCGCCCATGTACTGGAAATTAAAAGCAGAAATGACAACGGTTTCGCCGTCGATACTACCGACAGCACCTGCAACAGAATCCAGCTCGCCTGTTTTCGCTCGGTTTTCTTTGATCCGTTCAACATAGCGCTTACTATCTTTGAATTTCAGAGGATCTTCAGGGACCTCAGGCATTTCAATCAGTTCATAATCTGCATTGTCGAACAAAAGCTTAAAACGGTCTTCAGCGCCCATGCGCAAGTGGTTATCACAATAATGGCAAACATTTTTGTTCGTTACCAACTCACGGTGATAAAGCATCTGATCACACTTTGGGCATTTATGCCAAAGATCATCAGGAATTTCATTCTTTTCAACCAACGCCCGCAATTTTGGGCGTACAACACGCGTTAACCAACTCATCGGTTTATCATCCTTATTTATGAACGCTTGAGAAACGCATCATACTCCTGTACCTAAAAAGTTACAAGCCCGGATCATTTTCAGGTCCTATCCAAGACATAATTACTCAGAAAAATCAGAATCTTCTTCTGATTCCAGCCAGTCACCCACGTCCGTGCAAGCAACAATCCAAGGAACTGCTGGGCCATTATAAAGCTTGCCTCACTTCAAAAAAAATCCGTGGCCCTGAAACACCTCTTGATCTTCAGGATGGCGATAAAATCTGTGAAATTTACAAGTTTTTTTTATTAAAAACACTTAAAAAAAATCACCAGCATAAGGAGCCTTAATAAACCAGTACTAAAGCATTTTTAGGTCAATAAATTAAGATGATAAATTTAGCGCGTTACACTGCTATTTAAACGACTCTTCAGGTGCTTTCCGGCTTTAAAGAAAGGGACTTGCTTAGCATCAACTTCTAAGGTCTGTCCTGTACGCGGATTTCGGCTTGTCCGCGACTTACGCTCTTTAACAACAAAAGCCCCAAAGCCACGCAGCTCAACGCGCTGCCCTTGCTCTAAGGAATCAGAGATTTTATCAAAAATTGTTAACACAACTTTTTCCACATCTACCTGATAAAGATGTGGAACTTTTTCTGAAATTCTCTGCACAAGTTCGGAACGTGTCACAACACCCTCATATTCTTATTATCATGCATTTTATTTAATCGAAAACAAAGCCGCACGTCAAGGGCAAGTATAGCCTTTAGGAATAACTTATTTATTAACACGTTATATTTATTCAATATTTTTTTAAAGTTTTTCTATAAAATACACTTACTAGCACTTTTTCAACAAGTATTCATACAAGAAACAATGACATGAAAGTTTTATATAAGAAACAAGTACAACTTCTTAAATCATGTGCAAAAAAGGGCCCCCGCAGGAGCCCTTTGAAAACTGACCAAAGCTATTTCTAGTTATCGTCTTTTTGCTCTTCTTTAGCTTGCTTAATCGCAGCACCAAGAATATCGCCTAGACGCGCACCGCTATCAGAAGAAC
>CAYGJW010000072.1:0-7608 GCA_964350415.1 uncultured Alphaproteobacteria bacterium | reverse complement strand
GATTCAGAGATGTGAGCGATAAACTGAATGAAGTTTATGGTAAAATTCTTGAATTACAACAAGATGCAGATCAACAAATCGAAGGTGCAGTTAAAGAGATTAATTACGCCTTAAGCGAGATTGCACGCTTGAATGATCCAAAAAATGATCAAATTAATAGCGAACAACGACAACGGCACATTAAAACGCTCGCAAAATACTTTGATATTTCTACTAATCAACGTGAAGGGAACCAAATTGCCGTTCATACCAAAAGCGGCATTGAACTGATTGACCCAAATCCCGCGGTCCTAACCTATACATCGCAAAGTAAAGGGCACCCATCCCAGTCTTATGCAAATGGTGACCTTAACGGCATTCAGATTAACGGCATCGATGTTACACACCTTATTAGGGGAGGCAAAGCCAAAGCATTCCTAGAAATTCGTGATTCTGAGGCCAACTTACTCGGGACGCGCCAACAACTTGACGAGCTTGCGTCTTCGCTAGACGACATCAATGCCATGCACAATAAGGGGGCAGGATACCCGCCACAAGGACGGCTAACCAGCGGCTTTGATGTGGATGATACGACGGCATTTGCAGGGGTTGGAACTGTTCGCATTGCAGCGGTTGATAAAAGCAGCCTTGATGCAAAACGCGATACAACGGTCAATTATGTCGACATTGACTTAACAGGCATTGCAACAGTTGGAGATCTGCGCGCCGCAATCAATGCAAATGGGAATGGCAACACTCGCGCTGGCAGTGATTTTAATGCCGAAATCATTGACGGAAAACTGGTTATCAAAACCAATAACGAAGCAAGCTTTGGGATTGCCATTGGCGGCACGGATGATGGCATTACTTTTGATACCCCAGCGGATATCCCAACAAATGATCCCGGTAAACAGCGTGGTTTTTCCCATGCTTTCGCCCTGAATAATGTTTTTACAATAGAAACAAATGATCTTGCTTCCAGCGCAGCCTTTAACATTCGGATTGTGGATCACTTCAATACACCTGGCGGCTCTCAACACATGAGTATTGGTGCCTTGGAAATGGGTGCAGTGACCATCGATGAAACGATTGGGGTAACCAAAGAAGGTCTGCAGATGGCGGATGGCAGAAAATTCCTAGAAGCCTTTACGGATGTGTTTAAAAGTGATCACAGCTATTTAAGATCAGGAAACCTTGGTGATAGCGAAACAAACTTTGCAGGAAGAGCGTGTCAAATTCTAGAAGACTGTGCCAGCATGACAAAAAAGTTTGCGACCGAAGCAAAACAAGCGGAGCTCGCTAAAATCAAAGTTGATGCTAAAATAAGCCAATACCAAGGCGTTAATACAAAACAAGAATATCAGAATGCAAATCTTTATGCTTTGCAGCATATGATCGCTCAAAGACTTGCAGAAATCAGTAATAAGTTACGTATGAATGTTGTTAATCAAGCAGCACGTGCAGCTTAATTAAATGGAGAGATAAATGGATAATGTTTCAGATGCAGCAAGACTTGCAAATTTTAATTTCCATACGCGTGACATCTCAGAAGAGCGAAGCAAAGTACACCTTCAATTTCAAACGCAACAACGTCATCAGGAATACAGCGAAATGGATCCTACGGATGTTATGCAGCTGGAACGCGCAACAGGTGAAATTAGAATTAGGAAAAGCTTTATTGAAAAGATGGAGCTGCTTAAGGTTGACACCGAAGAACGCCTGACCAACCTTGAAGATCTTCGAAAACTAGGGCGGCAAGTCCTTGAACGCGCCAATGAGGCACAAGACACCAGTGATCCAACGAAGCGTGCTGGCATAAAAGCAATGGCTGAAGACTTATTACAGCAAATCTTTACACATCTTAATGACGAAAGTGCCAATGGCCATGTTTTTTCTGGTAGCCGTCGGAACATCCCCCCTGTTGATATCGCAAAACTTGAGGATTTAAACACACTTAATTATGACGATACGGACCTTAAGGATGAAACAGCTGGGGAATATCCAGACTGGTATCAAGGGGATCGTCAAATCCAAACAGGTACACGCATTTCCAGAACACAAACACTGCAAGACCGCGTCAAAGCAAATGAAATTGGTCTGCAAGATCTTGTTAAAGCCGTCAATATCCTCGCCAATACCGACCCTGCCCATGTTGATTATACAACCCGCGCCAGGGAAGCAAACCGTGTTGCAGAACGCGGGCTTCGTGGCACAGAAAGCCTTGTTGGCGATGTTGCAGCCCTTTCAGGTCAACTCAAAAGTGTTATGCGTAACCATGAAAATGCTGTTTTAAGTGCGGAAAAAACTGTTGCCCGAATTAATGGTATCGATCGCACATAATCATACGCATGGGCAAGCACACTTGAATCCTCGGAACGCGCTGGCATGGCCATTCAAAAGGCACAGGACGACCTGGCAATGGCGAGCTTGAATACTTTGATTCGAATCAGCTAACAAAAGGTCGACGCCCCTCTTATGTTTGATCTTCTTGTTATATTTAGTTACTTGCTTGCAACTTTATGGATTGGTCTTCGGGCCGGCATTGGTATGAAGTCCATCGAAGAATTCGCTGTTGCAGGCCGCAGTTATTCAAGCATGATCATTTTCATGACACTTTCCGCCACATTCTTAGGGGGCGGCTATACCTTTGGGTTGGCGGGTCAGGCTTTTGATAAAGGAATCGTCTTTGCCTTTGTGCTGTTTGGCTTCAGCTTACAGCAATTATTGGTGGCACGTTTTATCGCCCCGCAAATGGATCTCTTCAAAGACGCCTTTTCAGTCGGCGACCTTATGGGGCAGTTCTACGGCAAGGGCGCGAAGATTCTTACAGGGATTGCCTCCCTGCTTGTTTGCTCTGGCATCATCGGCGCGCAAGTTGGCGCCATCGGCCACGTCTTTAATATCTTCCTGGATATTCCGCATTTATACGGCGCTTTAATTGGTTGCAGCATTGTCATTGTTTATGCAGCTTTTGGCGGCATGCGCGCGGTTGTTGCCACCGACGTCATCCAATTCATCGTGCTTATCATCGCCCTGCCCGCAACCCTTGTCTTTGGACTGATTGCTGTGGGCGGCTGGAGCAACCTTGAAGCATCCCTACCCGCAGCACATACTGAGTGGCTGGGCGATCTCAGCATCATCGCATTCGCTAGTTTATTCCTTAGCCTCTTTATTGGGGAGACTTTGGTTCCGCCTTATGTCCAGCGCCTGCTTATTGCCAAGGATGCGAAAAAAACCGCACGCGGCACCATGGCCAGCGCCCTCCTGTCTGTGCCTGTGTTCCTTTTGTGCGGCACTTTGGGACTGATCGCGCATAAGCTAGATCCAGCCCTTGAATCAACCCTTGCCTTACCCTTTGTGATTAAAACAGTCCTACCCATTGGTCTGAAAGGATTGGCGATTGCTGGGCTGATTGCGGTAGTCATGTCTTCGGCCGATTCGTTCCTGAATGCAGCAGCCATTGCTTTCATTCATGACATTGTGCGGCCACTACGCTCACGCGCTCTTGCCCCTAAACGAGAGCTCAGGCTTACCCAAATAACGACCCTTATTGTTGGTGTCAGCGCAATATTTTTTGCCCTCAGCATTAAGGATGTTTTAAGCATACTCCTTTACGCTTATAATTTTTGGGCACCAATTATTCTTATTCCCCTCATTGCTGGGGTTTTAGGAAAAACAATTAAGGCAAAACAATTTTATATAACAACAGTAATAAGTGCTTCTACGTGTCTTTTATGGTCTATTTTTGCAGAAACAGGAACAAAAATTGATGGATTGGTCATCGGAACATTAATTCATCTTATTTTATATATTACTTTTTATAAAATAAATACTAGGAGCAAAAAGAATAAACACTTGATCAATAATATTTAAACTTCTTGTCTCTTTTTTTATATGTTAACCTCAGATGAAATACAATTAAAAGCTTAGATCTATTACAAGCTTATAATCACTGAGGGTAACATGAACAAAAACAAAACACCTGTTTCAAAAACACTCCATATTGCATTTATTCTTTTACTTACAAGCACTTATAGTTTTTTGTTTTTTTACTCAGAATCTTATTCTGATGATAAAACGGCTCAAGGACTTTTCTATGACGCTTTTAATAAGGAAATAATTTATACCGATTTTTCCCGCTTCAATACAGAATCTTCAGAAAAGTTCCTGAGTCAAGCCTGCGCTCTTTATAAACAGTCACGAAACCTCTCAGTTAAAATAAAAGAACAATTTTTTGCTCCTTCTATTGTTTTATCCCAAGCATGTGAGGGACTGGACGGACAAGGACCACTTGATGAGAGAGTCGCAGAGATGAGATTTTTAGAAGGAATGCCAGCAGATATCGAAGAACAAAAAAGAGCATTTATAGACAAGCGACATAAGGCTGCTGATGCCGCTTTTAAAGCCTACACTTTATTTAGCGAAAACAACACCAATCGAACAATTGCTAATAATGATATTGCTATTGAATGGCTTAAACGCTCCCTTGTTATGGGCAATTATGAGAAGGCAGCAAAAACCCTTTCAATGCTGCTGCTCACAGGAACCCATGGGCTTTCTATAAATATTGAACTTGCAATGAAACTACAGGATTACAAAGATCCAATTGGCGATGACAGTGCCGACAACGATTTTATTCCGGAAGAAAGCAACCCTCAGCCTTGCGCCGCCCAGCTTGTAGATGCTTTATCTGCGTTTCAAGCGAGTTGTAATGCAGATAAAAAAGAAGATTCCCCGCATAAAAGCCATAAACGCACACGCAGTGAAGGCAATATACACAATTCTGTAATGCTCGACGGTAATTGGAAAAGCGCAATCGAATTTATGGAATTAAAAAATAAAGGACCTCAGCCTAGAAGACTTGATGTAAGCCCCAGAAGCAATGATGAGACTAGTGACTATACGAGAAAAGAATTTGAACCAGGATATGAAGCTGAAGAAGAGAACACTTCCCAAGAAATATGTGATGAACTTGATAATGGTAAGGATATTTTTACAGAGGGAGCCTTCGACATCGAAGCATTTCTCTTAACGCCAAAAAGACTCGCTCAAGCTGTTAAAGCAGTTCATGAGGAACTCTATCAACGTACTGAGGCTTATTTAGCAGAGGAAATCACCTGGGAAAAACTTTCATCATCTTTAAAATCATTTCTCCCACCTAAATTACGTAGAGAGCTTGGCGGCTTTATCACCCGTAGAAACACGGATGGTCAGCTTTTAAAAAGAATAAAAAAAGCAAAATCTGAAAGCAATCTTCGACAAATACACTACCCAGAAAAATCGGGATCTAGCGAATAATATAGCCTCAATAAAGAATCTTTCCACCTCAACTGAGCTTATTACAAAACTTTAGGCTGAAATGTCAGGCTCAAGCAAGTCTTCATAATATGAAATCTGATCTTTCAATAAAAGCTTCTTGCGCTTCATACCTTGTAAGGTAAGCTGATCACAGGAAGAAGAGTTTGAGTAATAAGTTATTTTTTCATCTAAGATCTTATGATCATTTTGTAGATCACGTAATTTATGTGCAACTACGGGATCTTCTGCTCTATACGAAGTAGCATTTTCCACCAATGTTAGCATACAAACCCTCTTTCTTCCTGCATAATACGAGATACTTAAATTAAGATTATTTTATTTCCACGCCATTGTAATCCATTATCTTCCTGCAATCAATCTTATTTGTTGGCCAAATATTAAAAACAAACAACACTTAGAAAATCTTATCTTTATAGAATCTAGTAAATTTCATTCTCCCATTAACTATATTATCTTCTATATGGAATTCCGTAACACTCTCTTAATATTAAAAAAATCTCCTATGAAAAAAATGCTTACTGCTAGGTATTTTTTGCAATATCAGTATTTTTATTTTGTAATTATTTCTTAAAAATCAATGGCTTAAGTCAATGGCACATCTGTTGCAGATGTATGATTGGAGGATTCATCATGACAGTTACACCATTACAGCCACATAGTTTTATGCCAGACGCACAGAAAATAGGAGAAAAATCACCTATAGGGGATGAATTCCTCGTTTTATTGGAAGATAGAGCGCAGGTTGATGAGAGAGAGCATCAAAAAAGTCCAGATGCTATACAGCCTATAATTAGAGAAAAAAAGATTCCTATCGATCTGGGTATGAGTAGCGTTGCAGAATTTGGGAAAGAAGTTTCATTTGAAATGGCCTTGTCAAAACATGTTCCTGAAGAAACAAAAGATGATTTAGCGGGTGTGATCGGTTTGCAAGCTTCTGAGGTGGCTTTAGACCCTAAAAAAAGTATTGGAGCTATTTCAGACATAGCGGGAGATAATGGGGAAGTTGATGCAGATTTAAGTGCTCTCATTCCAGAGAGCTTGGAAGAGTTAGATCTGGATCAGCAGTCGTCCTCTTCTAATGGTGTCGCAGCAAGTTCGGCTCCTATTAACCAAACACTTACAGCATCAACCGAAAAGCTAGATACCCCAAACAAGAGCAGTTTAAATGAACAATCTGTTACTGAAGGGAAGGCTTCAAATTCTGATCCTTTGCCGCCTACGAGTAATATTTCTATACAACATCCAGAAGAGGCTCCTGCCATTGCCGCTAATATAAGCGACCAAGGGACTAAAGCTCAGATTGACTTAAGCGCTACAGCTCAGACTATGGCAACAGACTCTTCTGCATCTACTGTTAAAACGGATAAAATTATTCAATCAGTTTCTGAGCAAATAACGCCAGGGGAAACAGACCCGGAAACTGAGGCAGGTAGCTTTAATCAATCAAATGGCTTTGGTGATAAATCAAGTTCGGAAGGGCAATCCGCTCAAAAAGCAGATACGGTAACTATTGCACCTCGCGTAGCATTTAACCAAGCTGAAAGCCCAACAATTGTCGCCAATCAAGCGGCGCCTACTGCAGAACAAGCTAAGCCTGTTGTCACTCTTGCAGAGAGTGGCCGTGTGATCGGTCAAGAAGGTCACACACTTAATGAAGCCGTTGTTCGGCCTGTTGTTGCAGCTGTTCGGTTCGGTCAGAAAGAAGTGAACGTCCGCTTGAACCCACCAGAGCTTGGTGAAGTGCATGTAAAGCTAAGTCTGGCGACAGAGCAGCAAGGAATGCGCGTCGTCGTGCGTTTGGATAATGAGCAGGCTTATCAACATTTTGTAAAGAATGCTGATGGGTTTCGTACAGTGATCAGTCAGTTTGGTGAGGTTGATTCACAAGAAATCACGTTACGTTCCAATGCAGACCAAAATGAGGGGAGTAAAGGATTCTCTAATGATAACAGAAGAGATGACGAGCAGAACTCTACATCACAGTCTAAAAGTCCAGAATTAGATCGTAGGATCCAAGAGATTGATGTCGTCATCGAACAACACAACACCGGCAACCTTATGGTCCTCCCTGGTTGTAGCATTTTAGTATAAGGAGCAGAGCAATGGTTGGAACAACAGCAATGGAACCGTCACCGTTTTTAAATTCAATGAGATCCAAAACGAATGATGCTCTAAAACAATCAAAAGAAAAACAGGAGATAGATCAAGAAGGTCTTGATTATTTGCAGCTGACTTTTGATCAAATTAAACATTCAGGCATGGAAGGGAGTAATGTTGATTTTGTTCAACAGTTTGCAGCAATGACTGGGG
>CAYGJW010000071.1:1317-7623 GCA_964350415.1 uncultured Alphaproteobacteria bacterium | reverse complement strand
CATCACCAGTGTTAGCGCTTATTACAAGAGCATTAAAGCGCTCAGAAGAAAGAGGCTCAATTTTTTGTGGATGCAATAAATCATCAGGAATTACTGACTGTACAGGCATTTTAGGAATTTTCTTAGAGTGAGGATTTTGGTCTACCGCCAAGATCGCGTCCCCGTCTCGTGATCGTTTATTTCCTGCTGCTGCAATGGGAATAGAGCTTTCAGCGGTCACAGCTTTGCAAGGTTTTTTAGAGCAACTACCTTGGGGCTCAAGCTCAGGGTTTTCTGGTAGACGCTTTTTATCAATTGCTGATGCTTCTGGGGATTGCAAAACAATACACAGACAAAAAACTGATGAAATTATTCTCTTAAACATAATTAAAAACCCTAATGAAAATCTAAAAATAAATTGATGCGAAGAATGAATACCACAACAAATAGATTAAGTCAACACAAGTAAACACAACAACAACAATAACTCCATATGAATAAATTCAAGTAATTCTGAGATGTTCTACGGTACATAAGAGCATAAAAAAAGCGCCCCCAAGGGACGCTGATTTATGAAAAACATAATCCGTCTGCAATCTAAAAACTATTCAGCCTGCTATCAAAAAGCTTATTCAGAATGACTCTCAGTTTCAGATTCTTCATTCTCATAAAGAGAAATCGGCTCATTCGGCATCACAGTGGAAATCGCATGCTTATAAACTAGCTGCGAAATGACATCACGTTTAAGTAAAAGCGAAAAATTATCAAACCAAGTTACAATGCCTTGTAATTTAACACCATTAACCAAAAAAACGGTAACCATTGCTTTTTCTTTACGTACTGCATTTAAAAACACATCTTGTACGTTTTTACTTTTTTCTTTTACCATTATAATCCCTCAAGCTTTGACTTAAAGTAAGTCTATGCAGCCATCATACATTCAAATCGATATTCTCGGTAGAATGCCAGTTTATCCCTACAAGTCAAGTATAATATACTAACAAGATAATTTCCAATTTAAAAAAAACGATCTTCAAACATTTGCTTTAATCTATGAATACTTGAAACTTGCAAGGTTGGACTAGGGGAATTATTTTCATTCTCCCATTCATCTTGGTAAGCTGCATCTGGCATGATTAAAATTGACTGACACCCAAAATTATGGGCAGCAAGGATATCTACACCAGAGTCACCAATCATCCATATCGCATCATTCTTGGGGCAAACTGCGGTATTTTCCAATGAATGTCGTAACGGCACTGCTGACGGTTTATCCGCTTGCGTATCCCCTGCCCCTACAATTGAATGAAAGTATTCTGACAATCCTAAAGCACTGGCTTCATTTCTAACAACATCACCACGCTTGTTACTGACAAGTGTTAAAGAGAGGTCACAGCCACCCAGTAGTTCCAAGAATTCATGAGCCTGCGCATACATACTCACTTTATTTTCTGTTATTTTTTCATAGGTTTCATAAAAATGTGTATGTGCCTGCTCAGCCAGCTCACCATAGACATCTTTCAAAAATTCTTCTAGGGAGCGGCCATCCATTTCAACGCCGCTGGGAAATTCTTTACCAATATCTCTTAAGCCTGCACAGAAAGCCTCTCTTATAAAAGGCATTGTATCAACAAGCGTTCCATCCCAATCAAATAGAACAGCCTTGGGCATCGCAAAAGATTCGCCTATTTCTTTCTTATCCATATTCTTTCGATTCACTTTAACTTTTTGAGGCATAACCAAGCTCGTCCCGACAACACGCAATCAAACGCTTTGTAACTACCCCAGGTGCGCCATCGCCAATAGCTTGCCCATCAACCCTAACCACAGGAATAACACCGCCAGAAGTGCTTGTTAGAAAAGCCTCTCGTGCATTTCTAAGCACCAAAGGCGTAAAAGCTTTAACCTCAACAGGAATGTCTAAAATTTTCAACCCACTCAAAACAAAATCTCGGGTAATTCCTGGAAGAATATGAGCATCTGCAGGATGCGTCATCACCACACCTTTATGGTCAACAATCCAAGCATTTGATAAGCTCCCTTCCGTAATAACACCACGGGCCGCGTCAATCAGCCAGGCCTCGTAATCACCGTTAACAGCGGCTTGTGTCTTAGCCAGTATATTGGGCAGTAGTGAGATTGATTTAACATCACAGCGCCCCCACCTTAAATCTTCCATTAAATGGATGCTGACGCCCTTTTCATAATACTTCGGATCAATAACCTTAGAACGCGCTGTAACGACCATGCTTGGCATTATATCCAGCGCCGGGGCTGCATGTGCTCGAGGTGCGACACCACGTGTAATCTGAATATATGCGAAGCCATTATTAACTTTGTTTCTTACACGTACTTGCTCAAGTATAAATTTAAGGGGCTGGCGTTCTGTGGGCGGAAAAATATCAACAGCCTCTAAAGAACGATCCAATCGATCTAGGTGCTCATTGAGTAAGAAAAAACGGCCATTATGGATGCCAACAACCTCATAGATGCCGTCGGCAAATTGATATCCTCGATCATCAATTGAAACGACAGCTTCCCGATGCGGGACATAAGAGCCATTAACATACGCAATTCGTGACATACCAAACTCATTAAGTAAAATGTACGATCAACATAACATCAATTCTTGCTTTAAAAAACTGATGTTAACTAAAAGCTTCGCCTAAAACTTGTTTATAAATACCAACTTCGTCCACTGCTTGTTGCACCTTATTTAAATTTTCAGAATTACCTGCAAAACTGAAACTCGCAAGCCTAAAAACTTTTTCAAAGGGCGTATTGTCCATATATTTTTGATACTTTTCATGCGTCGCACCTAAGCCTTGCCTATTTTCACCAGAAGACTGTGCGATCGCAAGACGCAAAGCAGAAACACGTAATTTCTCTTTTACCTTAGAAATATCATCATCCATGACAATAAGCTGACTTTCTATTGCAACATTCTTAGCTTTAATTTTTTCAGCATCATCAGAACTTAGCTCTTCATCTTTTCCAAGAACCACCATCGATTTAGCAAGTAAGTCTCGTTGCTCTTGCATCGATAAGATTTTTGCATCAAAAGCCCGGCTTACACGCCGAAGGGCCACTGCCGCTTGCGTCCATTTACGCATTTTCCACAAAAGCTCCGAGCGTACTTCCTCAGCTTCTGGGCTGTAATCTGCATTCAGCAGCGCCAATCCTTCTGATCCGCGACCTACTTCCGCCAATGCATGCGCCTTAACATAATGACGTTTTGCATTCAAATCATCCGATACGGCCTGCTCGGTTTTCAAAGCACTTATGGTAAGAGCATTCAGAGCATCTTTTGGCTTCTTGTCCATCAAATAAATTGTTGCGAGTCTTATACCCTCAGAGACCTTTTCCTGGCCAACAAGCCTGTACTCAACCAAAGGACGCAGCGCTTGGGACGCTTCAGTCAAAAGATCTGCCTGCACAAGTCGTGTTACCAGTCTGCGAACAATGTCATACCCAGGTTTTCCAACAGGGGTTAGCTCTTTAAACTCTTCATAAAATGCAACCGCTTGATGTGGTGGCAGCGCATCAATTTTACCTTCTTGATGCAGCTGGGCAAACGTTTTAGACATTTTAGAAGCCAGCTCATCCGCATCAGGATTGTTAGGGAATCGACCAACCATCGTGCGCCATATAGACAAACCGTGATGGTATTTTCCAACATCGATATACAGTTGCCCTAAAAATTCTTGAACAGTGAATTCAAAATCGTCACCACGCCAAGAAAACTGTAATTTTTCAAGCTCTTTTATGGCAGCTTCTTTTGTCATTTTATGATCAAGAATCGACTGCTCAACCAAGACATACCGTGCACGGGCGCTCGCCCAAGCATCTTTACCTTTTGCCGCTTCTTGCCAGTACTGATAAGCCTTTTCTTGCCGGTCTAAAGCAAGGGCTACCCATCCATGTAAATAACGCATTTGCATGTGTTTTTTTGCACCGTGTTTCTTCAGACCTTTAAGAAGTAAATTTGCTTCTTTAACCCGGCCCAGCTGTAAGGCTGTCCGCGCTTTGAGCAAGACCATATCCTCATATAGATTGTTTGGGTATCCCAAGGGAACATGACCAAACGCTTCAAAGTTACCCTTCCACTTCCCGCTTGACGCCTGAATGGCAGAGCGCCAGAGTTGTGCCTCTGGGTGGCCATTAAAATCTTGATGACTAAATATTTTTTCGGCTTCTTTGGGTTTATCCAACATGAAATAGCTAGCCCCACGCAATGCCCGGAAAAAGAGGTCTTTCGCAAATCCTGGGTCTTCCTCTTCAATAAAATCCAGCATCCCAAAAGCCTGATCAGCAAACCCACTTGCAAGATAAAATTTAGCCATATCAAAGCGGCGCTGATTCTTTAGAAACTTATCTGGTGAGTTAATCACCGCACCAAGCAAGTGCTGTTTACGCTTAGAAAAATCATCCCCTAAGGACTTTGCTTGCCAGCGCTGGAAATCAAACAACGGCATATAGCCTAAGTGCTCCCCTAATGACTGAGGGGCTTTTGCATGCTTATCTTCACGATGCTGCGGCTTACTTAATGCAGCATTATTTGTTGGAATTTTAACTTTAGGTGACGCAAACAAGTCAGCGTTTTTCAAATGTTTTTTAAAATCCCGGGTCAATCTAAGTCCTGCTTGACGTTTAATAGAAAAACCTTGCCCAAAGTCATCAATCATCACGCCATCGGCATGCGCTTGCATAACAAGGCCGTTCACCGTTGGCAATAGTGAGAAGTCTACGTATTTCACGCCTGTCTTAGTCCCAAATCCTGACTTTAAAAGCGGCACAATATGTAGAACATCATGAACGTCAGGATCTTGTAGTCTGAATATTCGGCCATAATGGCGCGATAAAAGACTGGCCGCAGATTGATTTTTTTTATCAGCAAAGAGTGAGTTGGCAAAAGTAAGGTTACCGCTACCCGATTTATCTTCAACCCGAGCCGGTTTCATCTCTATAATGTGCGGCTTGGTATTTACACCAATGCTCAGTTCCCAGTCATTACCCTTTCGCTCAAGGGCAACCCCTTGCCCACGAGACACGTGTAAGCGCAATCCTGAGTAATCTTTTGCCTTAAAAGTGTGTATATCATTGACATAGGATCGTGCCGCTGAGTCCGCAAAAATCTTTTGCACAGATGAGAGGTCTATCTTTTTAGGCCGATCAAAGACCAGGTTCGTCACACCAAAACGACTGTAGAGCGCGGCCGCTGTTGCCTGTTGCCATTTAATGCGGATAACAATACCCTTTTCATTCAATGTAACATCAACATCATTGTTAGAAGCAGAATTCTGCATTGTTGGTGTGTGCGTCTCGATACTATGCTGCGTCGGTGGGGCAACAGCTTTCGGCTGTTCCGGCTCAGGCTTGGCTTTTGGCTGCACCTTTATAGGCTCTACTTTTTTAGCAATAGGCTTAGGCGCCTGCACTTTAGGCTTGTAAATATCGACAACGACTTTGTTGCCAATTCTAAAGTGTTTAACCGCTTGCGATGCCGCATCTGACTGTAAGTCAAAAACAACACGTAAATCTTTCGTTGTTTTTGGGAGTTTAATATCTGTCGTATAGGGCGCTAGCTGAGCTTTAATTTTTGCCAAAGGAATATTCCCAGGACTTGAGAAATTCAGCTGAACGCTGTTTCCCTGTTTATTAAAACTGTAGGTGACGCGTTGACTCCAATCAAAAACAACGCGGCCGTAATCAGCATGTTGTCCCGCACGCACCTGAAGTTTTGCTGCCGCTATAACCTGGACAGGCAACATCCCCACAACAAAAATGCTGAGTCCTATTAAGCAAGCATACAAAGACCGAGCGGTCATATAAAATCTCTCAATTCATTCCCTCACTTGGGAATATTACGATATCCACGCTCCTTGCCAACCTATATCTTTCATTTCGAGGCAAGTTTATTGGAATTTCAAAAAAACGACTGTCCGCCAGCCCTCGTGTAAGGGCCTCTTTCTGATAACCACCTTGTCTCAACACTTCTAACACAGAGCGTGCACGCTCTAATGAAAGCTCCCAGTTTGAAACAAAAGGACCTGCATGAATTCTATTTGGATCTGTATGCCCTCGAATTTCAATGCGGTTTTTAATATATGTTAAATGCCATCCCAATGTTACTAAGGCTTCTTTTGCTGAATCAAGAACTGTTGCTCGGGCTGACTTAAAAAGACTATCAGATGGCAGCGTTACAATCAGGTGATCAGGCATAGTCTTCACCCGTGCAGCGGCCAAAAGTGGGTGCGATTGCAGTTTATCAAATAAAAGGTTTCTAAGATAATCAAGGTCCAGGGCCATTTCAGGCTGCTCTTCAAG
>CAYGJW010000071.1:0-1307 GCA_964350415.1 uncultured Alphaproteobacteria bacterium | reverse complement strand
TAATTGCAGCAGGAGGTAGTTGCACTGGCTGCGCTAGATTTGGAGGAAGATCTAAGCCGCGCTGCAGGTCTTCCCATTTTTCTTTATCCAATGTTGACATTGAGAACAGCAAAACAAAAAATGCCAGCAACAAGGCAAGCATATCCAGAAACATGATAATCCAAACATTTGACGTGCCTACCGCCACATTCTGCTTGTTAAAGTGCATTTAATTCTTCCACTTATCATTGATCTTCATTGCGGCTCAACACTGTGTCGTTTTCCATACATTCTGAATAAAAAAGTGATCAGACCTCCAGCTTGACTCTCAGAATATCCCAAGGAAAGAAATTTTCGGGGAGTTCCCTCTGCAATAAGAGATCTTACAACCTCCCCTCCTTGCTTGATTACCTGTTTATTCTCAAGGGCTTTTGTATCTTGGGATGGTAAAACAGAACGCCCAACAACGACGGTCAGCTGAAGATCTTTCCGGTCATTTTCGTGTTTCATCATCTCTGTTAGCGCAGTCATCATTTTTCTAAAGCGTGATTTCTTACTTCCTGATTCTGTGAATAAATGACGCGCAGGAACTAAAACCTGTAGAAGCTCCCCATCACCAAACAGCTCATATTTTTCATCGGATAGAATCGCCTCAAAAAGGCTGACAATTTTTTCTCTAAACCTTCCTCCTTCTTGCATTTCTTCTATATGGACTTTAGGAGGATCCCACACGTCCGCGTGAAAGGTTTCATGGATACTATCCATTGCTAGGGAAGATTTTTTTGCATTAAAACTGGAAATTGAAACGAGAAAAATAAAGAATGCAAGCATCAGCAAATACAAGCTTAGATAGACAATATTACTGCTATCTATATTAGATTTACTCACATTATTTAACGGCGAAATAGAACACGCTTCCAATGCACTTGCATGATACAAAAACGATATTTGCTGTCTATCAGCCTCACCACCGTCCAACGTTGTATTCCCTGAAGTGGTGTTAGAAGAGGACATCAACTATCCTTCCTTCTTTGCTGCCACAGCAACCCGATCGGGCAATTTACGCTTCATTGCCAAGTTTTGAGTCAGCACCTTGACAATTTTTGGATCCATCAACTGCATAATTGCAGCAGACGTCCCCTCTTTCATATTCTCCACGACTTTCATAAGAATTGACATGCCTAGCTGATCAAAATAAACCGCTGCTCTTTTAGGCTTCATCCCCCCATAAATTTTAACAAGTCTTAGAATCTTTTTCTCATCTTCAGCGCTGATCTTATTTGCCATAACTTCTAGCTCTTTTTTTGTAGCTTGAAGATCCATAGCAA